>JBKOUP010000518.1:0-6669 GCA_046723495.1 Acidobacteriota bacterium | reverse complement strand
GTTTGGAGGTTATCTCTGGTCTATTATGGGGCGAGACCTCGTTGCGGTCAAAGCCACGCTGTTCGACAAAATGGCGGCACTGAACTGGCGTATTCAGTGGCATCAGGATCGCGTCATTGCAATCCGCGAACGGATGCAAATTCCCGGATATGGGCCGTGGTCAATGAAGGCGGGCGTGCTGCACGCGGAGGCGCCCGTTGCGGTTCTGCAGCAGATGCTCGCCGTACGGGTTTACCTTGACCATTCCGATGCCGAAAATGGTCCGCTCTGCGTCATACCAGGCAGTCATGTCCTAGGCAAGCTGTCGGACGAAGATCTGCAGAATCGAGTTGCGGATTCAAAATCGATCGAGGTCCACGTTGCGAAGGGTGGCCTACTGCTCATGCATCCACTGTTGATTCACTCATCCTCAGCGTCGCGGACCGCCGGGCATCGACGTGTCTTGCACGTGGAACTCGCGCCGGCTGAGGCAATATCGCCCTTGCAATGGCACACGGCATTGTGTTTGCGGCGTGCGGCCTAACGACCCCGGGGCGGAACTCCGCAGGGAGGAGTGATCTCGCCACTTCTGGCCAAATCTATCTGCATCTCCCTACGCAATGGGGGAGACGAGGATCGGGGACATTCGATCTGCTCGGGTTCATGCATTACTGGCGGCGAAGCCGCAACCATGCGTGGGTCATCGGGAAAAGACGGCGAGGAGCCGACTCACACGAAGCGATCCGGAAGGTGACCGAGTGGTGGCAGAGCAACCGCCATCGCAAAATCGCCGACCGGCATCGAGCACTTGTTCCGAAGCTGCGCGGACACTAACCGCACCGGCACCACGTTTTGTAATTTTGGAGCTGACTGGTGGGGATTACGAGATCGTCACCCATGGCCGCGCCGTTGCCAGTTCCATCTTGAAGCCGTTGAAGGCGCGGATCGTGTATTGCACGCGCTTTCCGGCCGCCGATTTCTGCGCAGCGCCGGAGAGTTGGCGGTGGGGGCGGGCGGCGCCGGGGCGGCGGGAGCGGAACGCGGTTTGGCCGAAGGGGGAAGGTTTCGCGAACTCGATCAGCAGCTCGTCGACCACGATGTCGGCGCCGCCGAGGTAGCGGAAGTCCCATTCGATTCCTTCGCCGACCTTCAGCGTCACCTCATTGGGATTGATATTGAGGGAGACGCGGCCAGCGGCGGCCTCGACGTCGACGCGGATCGGCACCGTGCGTACGGCGAAGTGCGTCAGCTCGTGCTCGGCGACGAGGCGGTCCGACGTTGCCGGCGGCGCGGCCACCAGCGACGGCGCCTCGGCGCGGGCGGGGGCGGGGATGAACGACGACGGCCGCGGCCCTCCCTGCACGAACCAGGCGGCCGTCGCGGGGCCGCTCGACGTCAACTTCGGGCGCGAGCGGCGTGTCCGCTTCTTCTCGTCCGCGACCGCGGGCGCCGGCTTCGGCGGGGCGGGCGGTCGGGCGGCGGGTGGGCGGGCAGCGGGCTTTGCCGGTGCCGCTTTCGCCGGGGCGGGTGTGGGGCGGGCGGGTTTGGGCTTGGGTGGGGGAGTGGGCTTTGCTTTCGGCTTTGCCTTGGGCTTCGGCTTCGCCTTTGGCTTTACGGGTGCCTTTTTCTTCGGCGCGGGCTTCTTCGGGGCAGGCTTCTTCTTCGCCGGCCGGGCCTTCTTCCCCTCCACCTTTGCCATTCTCTTCGTCTCCCGGAAAATGAATCGGCGCAGGTTACTTGATCTCGTCCTTCAGCACAATGCGCAAATGCTCGGCGAGGCGGCGTGTGGCCTCTTCGTCCGGGCTCTCGACCATCACGCGCACCTTGTTCTCCGTCCCCGAGTAGCGGACGAGAATGCGTCCCTGCCCGCCCAGCTCCCGCTCCGCCTCGGCCAGGGCGGCCCGATAGCGGGAGAGCGACTCCAGCGGCGGCTTTGACGCAACCTCTTGATTCAGCAGGACCTGTGGCATCGGTGGGAACGTCTTCAGCTGCGAGAACGGCCGCCCCGCCTGCGCCAGCAACTCGGCGAAGACCAAGGCCGTGTGGATCCCGTCGCCCGTGGTGTGGACGGCGAGGTCGATGATGTGTCCCGACTGCTCGCCGCCGAGGATGGCGTGGCGCTCCAGCATCTTCTCGAGCACATACTTGTCGCCGACCTGGGCCCGCACCAGCTCGATCCCGTCCTGGCGCAGCTGCTGCTCGAATCCGTAATTCGACATCACCGTCGTCACCACGACCGGCGGTTCCAGCTTCCCCTCGGCGCGGAGCCTCTTCGCCCAGAGGTAGATCATCTCGTCGCCGTCGCGGACGTTTCCCCAGTCGTCGACGAAGATGGCGCGGTCGGCGTCGCCGTCGAAAGCCACGCCGAATTCCGCCTTCGTCTTGCGCACGATCTTCGCCAGCCGTTCCGGGTGCAGCGCGCCGGCGTCCTCATTGATGTTCAGACCGTTCGGCTTGTCGTTGATGACCTGCACCGTCGCGCCGGCGCGGAGGAACACGTCGCGGGCGATCTCGTAGGCCGCGCCGTTGCCGGTGTCGAGCACCACGCGCATTCCGTTCAGCGCGTTCGGAGCCACGCCGCCGGCGAGGAAGTCCTCGTACTTGCGCGTCAGCTCGTACGACGGCGACAGCTCCACGAACGGGATCGGCACGTCGTCGCGGCGCAGGGCGCGCAGCTCGTCCTCGATCTCCTCCTCGACCGCGTCGGGCAGCTTCATCCCGTCGTGGCCGAAGATCTTCACGCCGTTGTCGTCGAAGGGATTGTGCGAGGCGGAGATTGAGATCCCCGCCGCGGCGTCGGAGGTCCGGCAGAGGTACGCCACCGCAGGCGTCGGCACGATGCCGATGAACGTGGCCTTTCCGCCGCCGGCGATGATTCCGGCGGAGAGGGCGATGGCGATCTCCGGACCGGACTCGCGCGTGTCCATGCCGAGGAGGATCGTCGGGGCCGGGCGCAGCCGGTGGGCGAGGGCCTCGCCGAGGGCGAAGACCGTGGGGGGATCGAGCGGGTAGCGATGCGCCTTGCCGCGGATCCCGTCAGTGCCGAACCGAGCTCTCATTCGTCGTCTCGGTCGTGGGCGGCGTCGGGCCGACTTCCGCCGTGACCGGCACCGTCACCTGCACGCTCAGCGGCTCGACGACGCGAACGAGCGACGAGTCGGAAACGGGTGCCACGTTCTGCACGAACGTGTCGGTGCGGCCGGTCATGATAATGCGTTCGGTCGTCACTTCGTTGATCTTCTGGATGAGCGAGGCCGGGCCGGAGATCAGGGCGTGATCGGGATTGAGGGCCGGCTCGCCGGCGACGAATCCGGCGGCGGGCTCGCCGACGAGGAAGGGCCGGATCGTCACGATGCGCTGGCGCAGTTGCTCGACGCGGAAGCGCACCTTCGTCGGATCGATGGAGATCACGTCGATGTCCGGGGGCACGTTGATGGCCTGTGGGCGGAGCGTGATCGTGACGTCGCCGGCTTTCTGCGCCCAGCGGAGGTCGACCGTGACCTCGAGGTTCTGCGACGACAGCGAGCGCAGCTCCGAGGCCCGGCCGCGCAGGCGGACGCTGACGGTGTCGGGCACGGGCGTGGTGATGACGAGGTCGCGGCGCATGCCGATGAGCGAGAGCGGCGCGGCGTAGGCGCGCTCGGAGACGGCCTCGCGGCGCGGCGCGGAGACGACGAACCAGACCACGAAGGCCAGAAAGAGCGCCAGCACCTTCAGCAGAAGGGCGGACATGGAGCCGTTGCCGTTGCCGTCGCTCACGATGCGATCCGTTCCTCGAGCAGCGCCGTCAGCGCGCCGGTGTCGAGGTTCTCGTGCAGCACGCCCTCGACGGCCACGCCGATCGCCCCATTCTCCTCGGAGACGATCACGACGATGGCATCGCTGTCTTCGCTGAGGCCGAGGGCGGCGCGGTGGCGCGTGCCGTGGGCGAGCTTCGGGTCGGGTGTGTCGGTGAGCGGCAGCAGCGCACCGGCAGCGACGATGCGGTTGCCGCGGATGATCACGGCGCCGTCGTGCAGCGGCCCGCCGGGATTGAAGATGGAGACGAGGATCTCGCGGCTGACGATCGCGTCGATCGGCTTGGCGGCTTCGGCGTACATGCGCAGGCTCTGCGTCCGCTCGATGGCCATGAGCGCGCCGAAGCGGTTCGCGGAGAGCGCCGCCGTCGCGCCGGCGATGGCTTGGAGCGCCACCGGACCGCTGCCGCGCCGGAAGAGCGCCAGCAGCGGGTTCGTCCCCATGCGCGCCAGGGCCCGGCGGATCTCGTGCTGGAAGAGGACGATCACCGCGAACGGCAGGTAGAAGAGGATCTCGCGGGAGATCACTTCGAGCGCCGGAAGATCGAAGGCGCGGGCGATGAAGAACGTCGAGCCGAGGACGAGCAGGCCGATGGAGATCTGCATGGCCCGCGTGCCGCGGATCAGGGCCAGGATGTTGTAGATGATGACGGCGACGATGACGACGTCGACGAGGTCGCGCCAGGTGAACTGCAGCGAGATCAGCCGGTCCCAGTAGTTCATCGAATGGCGTCCAGCACTTTGAGGAAATCGACCGTCTCGGGCACGTCGTGCACGCGCACGATGGCCGCTCCGGCGCGCGCGGCCGCGGCCACGGCGGCGAGCGAGCCGGCCATGCGGCCGGGTCCGGCCTCGCGCCCGGTGAGCCGCCCGATGAAGGCCTTGCGCGAGGCGCCGATCATGAGGGGGGCGATCTTCGTGAGCTCGTGCGCCCGGGCCAGGAGCTGGAGGTTGTGCTCGCCGCTCTTGCCGAAGCCGATGCCGGGGTCGACGACGATCTGCGTCACGCCGGCCGCGAGCGCCGCGTCGCGAAACTCCGTCAGCTCGCGCGCGACGTCGGCGACGACGTCGTCGAAGCGGATGTCCTGCTGCATCGTCTTCGGCGCGCCGCGCATGTGCATGAGTATGACCGGCACGCCGCGTTGCGCAACGAGCGCGCGCATGGCGGCGTCGCCGCGCAGCGCGGTCACGTCGTTGACGATGTCGGCGCCGGCGTCGAGCGCGACCTCGGCGACGCGCGCCTTCGTCGTGTCGATCGAGATCGGCACGTCGCTGCGCTTGCGGATCTCCTCGATCACCGGCACGACGCGCTCGAGCTCCATGGCCTCGGAGACGGGATCGCTGCCCGGCCGCGTCGACTCGCCGCCGACGTCGACGATCGCGGCGCCGTCCGCCTCCATCCGCAGCGCGGCGTCGATGGCCGCGCCGCGGTCGTAGTGCACGCCGCCGTCCGAGAACGAATCGGGCGTCACGTTCACGATGCCCATGACCAGCGGCACGCGGCCGAAGGCGAGCGAGCGGCCCCGCGGCAGGCGCAGCGTCATGCGTCGGGCTCGCGCACGATGCGCGCGCCGAGCGGGTTCAGACGCTCCTCGATCCGCTCGTAGCCGCGGTCGATCTGGTGGATGGTGTGGATGATGCTCTCCCCCTTCGCGCAGAGCGCGGCCAGGAGCAAGGCCATGCCGGCGCGGATGTCGGGGCTGGAGATCTCCGCGCCGGTGAGGCGGTTGCCGCCGACGATGATGGCGCGGTGCGGATCGCAGAGGATGATGCGCGCGCCCATCTGGATCAACTTGTCGGTAAAGAAGAGGCGCGACTCGAACATTTTCTCGAAGATCATCGCCGTCCCCTCGGCCTGCGTGGCCACGACGACCATGATCGAGAGGAGGTCGGCGGGGAAGAGCGGCCACGGGCCGTCGTCGATCTTCGGCACGGCCGCGCCGATGTCGTAGCGGACGCGCAGCTCCTGGTCCTTGCGCACGCGGATGTTGTCGCCTTCGACGTCGATGTCGACGCCGAGCTTCTCCAGCATCAGGCGCACGGCGTACATGTGATGGGGCACAGCGTCTTCGATGAGGAGCTCGCTGCGCGTGACGGCGGCCAGGCCGATGTAGGAGCCGACTTCGATGTGGTCGCTGGGGATGGTGAAGTCGCCGCCGTGCAGCGACTCGACGCCGTGGATGGTGAGGGAGTTCGTGGCGATGCCGTCGATCTGCGCGCCGAGGGCGTTGAGGAACTTGCAGAGGTCCTGGACGTGGGGCTCGGCGGCGGCGTTGTAGATGAGGGTGTCGCCGTCGGCGAGGACGGCGGCCATGACGGCGTTCTCCGTGGCGGTGACGGAGGCCTCGTCGAGGAACATCTTCCGCCCGACGAGGGAGCGGACGCTCATGCGGTAGGCGTTCGCGGAGACTTCGATCTGCGCGCCGAGGGACTCGAGGGCGAGGAGGTGCGTGTCGACGCGGCGGCGGCCGATGGCGTCGCCGCCCGGCTTGACGATGCGGGCCTCGCCGCAGCGCGCCAGGAGCGGCCCGGCGAGGAGAATCGATGCGCGGATCTTGCGCGAGAGGTCGGGGTCGGGCTCGTTGCAGATGTCGCCGAGGGCCTGGATCTGCACGACGTTGGTCTCGATGCGCTCGACCTTCGCGCCGAGGCGCTCGACGATCTGCAGCATCACCCGCACGTCCTGGATGTCGGGGAGGTTGCGCAGGATGACGGGCGCGTCGGTGAGGAGGCAGGCCGCGAGGATCGGCAGCGCGGCGTTTTTGTTGCCGCCGGGGCGGATGGTCCCCTCGAGCCTTCGTCCGCCTTCGACTACGAAACGTTCGAGCGCCATTCGGGGCGGATTGTACTGGAGGGCGCGGGGCGCGGGGCGCAGGGCGCAGGGCGCAGGTGG
>JBKOUP010000347.1:0-4297 GCA_046723495.1 Acidobacteriota bacterium | reverse complement strand
TCAGAGACCCGTTACAAGTGGAGCGGGTGCGCCGCGGCCTCGATCTCTACCGCGACGCCGCGCTGACGCTCGCCGACGATAACTATCCCGAATTGCTCCGGCATCTGCCCGATCCGCCGCTCGCGCTCTTCTACCGCGGAGACCTGGCGCTGCTGAAGAAACCGGCCGTGGCCATGGTCGGCTCGCGCCGCGCCTCGGCCTACGGACTGAACGCGGCGCGCCATCTCGCCGGACAGCTGGCCCTCGCCGGCGTCGCCGTCGTCTCCGGCCTGGCGCGCGGCATCGACGGCGCGGCGCACGAAGCAGCCCTCGATGCCGGCGGCGACACGATCGCCGTCCTCGGCACGGGGATCGACGTCGTCTACCCGCGCTCGCACAAGACGCTGTTCCGGGCCATCGAGGAGCGCGGGCTGATCGTCACCGAGTTCGCGCCGGCGATGCCGCCGGTGTCGGCGAACTTTCCGATCCGCAACCGGATCATCAGCGGCCTGGCGATGGCCACCGTCATCGTCGAGGCCACGGGACGCAGCGGCTCGCTGATCACCGCGCGCACGGCCGCCGAGCAGGGCCGCAACGTCTGCGCCGTGCCGGGAACGATCTTCGCGCCCGGCGCCGAGGGGACCAACCGGCTGATCCAGTACGGCGCGAAGCTCGTGCACGACGTCAACGACATCCTCGAGGAGATTCCCGGCTCGCCCCGCCTCGGCCACGCGCCGGAGCTCGCCCCCGATTCGCCGCTACGCGAGGTGCTCGAGGTCTTCGCCCGCGACGACGCCACGCACATCGACGCCGCGGCGGAAAAGTTGAAGACGTCGGTGGCGCACGTGTCGGACGCCGTGCTGCAGCTCGAGCTGGGCGGATGGCTGCAGGCGCTGCCGGGATCGAGGTGGACGCGGATCAGATAGCTTCTTGATGTCCGCTGCCGTTCGCGCCGTTCCTGGCCTGCTTGATCTTCCAGGCGATCACGCAGATCGGCACGCCGAACTGGATCAGCCGGCGCAGCGGCTTGGGGAAGCCGAAGCCGACGAGGAAGCCGACGACGGCGCCGCCGGCGATGAGCTGCGGCGCGTGCTCGCTGGCGAAGGTCTGGAGGTCGAGGGTCGTGCGCAGACGGCGGTCGAGCTCGTCGATGCGCTCGCTCACGCCGTCGCGGGCGCGCTCGATGGCGCGCTCCACGGCCTGCTTCTCGGTGTCGACGTCTGGCATCAGTGGCTCCTGACCCGCGCGATGTCGGCCTTGATCGACTCGATGTCGGTCTTGATCTGTTCGATCGATTCCTGCGGCACGAACTGCACGGCCGCGAATTTTTTCTTCCCCATCATCGCCAGGATTCCGGCGGCGACGAAGAGGACGACGGTGACGATGAGGGTCGACAGCCAGGCCGGCACGCCGAGGCGCACCAGGCCGAGGACGATGGTCACGAAGAGAAAACCGAGGCCGAAGATGGCCAGGAAGGCCGCGCCGAGAAACATCGCCGTGCCGCCGCTCAGCTTGGCGACGGTGTCCTTCACTTCCAGCTTCAGCAGGGCGATCTCGCTGCGGAAGAGCGTGGAGAGATCGGCGGTGAGGTCTTTGACGATCGTCCCCAAGCTGCGGTCGTCGTCGAGAGTTTCTGCGGTTGCGTTGCGAGCCATGACGAGCCTCGAACGGAGCAAAATGTAAGCCTAGGTGACAGGTGACAGAAGACAGGGAACAGGTGTGCCTCGTCCTGTACCTGTCACCAATCACCTGTTCCCCGTGACCTAGAATGCGCATCATGCCCCATCACGTGGAGCTGGTGAAAGACTTTCGATTCGAGGCCGCGCATTGGCTGCCGCGCGCGCCGGAAGGCCACAAGTGCCGGCGCATGCACGGACACTCGTTCCGCGGCGAGGTGGCCGTGCGCGGTGAGGTCGACCGGGAAACGGGATGGCTGATCGATTTCGGCGAGCTCAAACGCGCCGTCGATCCGCTCGTGGCCCAGCTCGATCACTACCTCCTCAACGACATCGCCGGCCTGGAGAACCCGACCTCGGAGACACTCGCGGCCTGGCTGTGGGACCGCCTCGCCCCAAACGTGCCGCTGCTCTACCGCGTCACGATCGAGGAGACGTGCACGACGCGCTGCCATTACTTCGGACCGGCACGGTGAGAGCCGCCGCCACGATCCTGGTCGCCGCCGCCTGCATCGCCTCGCTCTTCGTCTACGCGGAGTTCGAGACCGCCTTCGGCCGCCGCTTCGTCGAGGGCTACCGCGTGCATCACCGCGTGGAGCATTCCATCGGCGCGTTCGAGGAGCCGCCAGTGCTCGTGGTCTCGACGCGCGCGAAGCACTGGTACGGCCTGGCCACGATCTGGGCGGTGCGGCTGATCTACGCGGCGGCGCTGTTCGGATTGCCGCTGCTCACGTGGCACTGGCTTTCGCCGCGCGCTCGCTAGACCGCCACGTGCACGCGCTCGTAGAGCGTCTCGGGTGCGACATCGGCACCGTTTGGCCAGACGATGGTCCCCAGGTCCGGATTGACGCTCACTCGCTTGAAGGTTTCGACGTCTCGGAGCGGCTCAAACACAGGACCCTTGAACGAGCGTGGATGTCAACCTCGCCCTCGACTCCGTCGTCGAACCTGACCCACACCGTGTAGTCGCGAACGTAGCGCACTTCGATGACGTCAGCCATGGCGCAGTCACTCCCCTTTCTCGTCGATATGAAACCGGTGCATGATCCGGTGCACGAACGGCGCGAGGAGCATGCCGCTGACGCCGATGAAGACGAGGCCGGCGAACAGCGCGTAGGCCGAGGCGAAGACTTTCCCGGCGTCCGTCTTGATCTCACCGACCGGACCCATGCCACCGAGGATCATCGAGGCGTTGAGCAGCGAGTCGATCCAGGGGAAGCGGGCGACGTAGCGGTAGCCGACGATGCCGATGCCGAGGGCCACGGCCAACACGGCGAAGGCAAAGGTGACGTGGCGGACGACGCGCCAGGCGAACTCGGCGCGCGTCAACAGGCGTTCCCGGCGATGCTCGTACGTTTTCCTACCTCGCGGCCAGCTTCAGCATGCGCTCCTCGTTGCGCGCCAGCGATGGTAACGCCACCAGGCAGGCGCGCTCGCCGGGAATGGCCGTGACCGTGGCGTTGTGGCGCATGAAGAGATCGCCGGCCAGCTTCGCCTCCCGCATCCTCGGCGGCAGCCACACCTTCACTGTCGGATTCTCCAGCGGCGCGCCGCCGCGGTTCACCATGCGCACGCCGAAGGTGTCGTGATTCTGCAGGCGGTCGGCGGAGAAGGCGAAGCGCGCCGCGCGCGCGGCCCGGCGCGCGTCCGGCGAGAAGAGGCGCGTTTCTGCGGCCGCGCCGGCCGCACCATCGGAGATGGCCTCGCCGCCCGCCCAGCGGAACGCCGTGCGCACCAGCAACGTGAAGGCATTGCTGCCGCCGGGCGGCAAGGCATCGGCGTCGACGCCGATCCAGACGCAGCGCGCGCGGCCGTTCTCCATGTGCATCACCGCGGCGCGCGCGTTCGTCCGCCAGCGCGCGTCGACGGCCATCCGCGGCGTCTCCTTCAGAAACGCCACCTTGACCGGCCGCAGCGACACGACATCGCCCGGCAGCAGCCGCGCCAGCAGCGGCGACGACGTCTCGGAGAGCTTGACGGCGTTGTCGGAGAGGCCGAGGTCCGCGGTGAGGCGCAGCCCGGCGAGCGGCGCCGGCGGCGGCGGGCCGATGACGACGACGGCGCCGCCGGCGTTGAGGAAGCGGTCGAGGCTCGCCGAGAACGCCGGCGGCAGCGACCAGATGTCACAGAGGACGATCACCCCTTCGAGCGCTTCGACTTTGTCCGCGGTCACAAGCGTCGGCTGCAGCTCCGCGTCGTTGAGCAGGCGCACCCACGCCGCCGCCAGGCGCGACGATGGGCTGGCCGTCACCACCGTCACTTTCGGCAGGGGAATGGGATCGAGAACGAGCGATTGCCGCTCGAAGAAGGACCAGATCGCGAACGCGCCGAGGACGACGACGAGAAGGAGGAGCGGGACGTAGAGCGCGACATGCTTCCACTCGACGCGCGCGCTGTGCTTGCGGAACGACGGCAGGCGCGGCCGGCTGCGCCGCTCGACGTCGGGCCACGTCAGGGCCACGACGTTGGCGGCCTTCTCCATCGTGGCCGCCGCTTCCTGCGCCGCGGCCACGGCCTCGGCCGGCGCCTCGACGGCGGCGATCGAGCGCGCCACGGCCGCCGCTTCCATCGCCACCTCGCGCGTCTGTCGCGTCAGCTTTTTTCGAAGCCGGGCTCGCCCGCGCACGGGTTCGGATTACGCC
>JBKOUP010000282.1:0-13190 GCA_046723495.1 Acidobacteriota bacterium | reverse complement strand
CGGTGATGCCGGTGGAGACGCGCGAGCTGAACCGCGTCGTCGTCATCGACGTCTCGCTGTCGATGGCGGCGGAGGACGTCGGCACGTCGCGCCTCGACGCGGCCAAGGCGATCACCAAGCGGATCATCGAGGCTCACAGCGGGCGCATCGGCCTGGTCGTCTTCGAGAACGGCGCCGACGTCGTCTCGCCGCTGACGAGCGACGGCGAGGCCGTCTCCGCGCTCGTCGACTCGCTGCAAGCCGGCGAGGTGTCGCTGCCCGGCACCGACGCCGCCGCGGGCCTCAACGCGGCGTTGAAGCTGCTCGACTCCGACCCGCGCCAGCGCGGCGACGTCGTCATCATCAGCGACGGGGAGGATCAGGGCGGGCGCGTGAACGATGCCGTGCAGAAGCTGCGCGCGCGGGGCATTCCGGTGTCGACGATCGCGATCGGCACGACGCGCGGCGCGAACATCCCGAATCCCGGCGGCGGCGGGCCGTTGCGCGACGACAGCGGCCAGGTCGTTGTCACCAGCGCGCATCCCGAGGCGCTCGAGCTCATCGCCCAGCAGACCGGCGGGCGCTTCTTCGACAATCCGTTCGGCGAGCACGCCCTCGATGCGCTCGCGGCGAGCGGCGGCGGGGCGATGCGCAAGAAGACGGTGACGATGCCGATCGACCGCTATCAATGGCCGCTCGGCGCGGCGTTCGTCCTGCTGATGCTCGGCTCGCTGGCGAATCGAGGCGCGGAATGATCGTGCTGCTCGTCCTGGCGCTCGACTTCGGCCGCGTCTGGCACGACCTGACGTCGTACGTCGCGAACGCGCGCGGGGTGCGGCAGTTCCAGGCCAAGCAGTACGCGAAGTCGACGCAGTCGTTCGATCGCGCGAACGCGATCCGCTCCACGCCCGCGCGCCAGTTCAACCTTGGCACCTCCGAGGTTGCGGCGGGGGACCGCGAGCGCGGCGCGGCGGCGCTCGACAAGGCCATGAGCGATCCGCGCCTACGCGCCGACGCGCTGTACAACCGCGGCACGAGCGCGCTGGCGGCGAAGGCGTACGACTCGGCGATCCGCGACTACGTCGACGTGCTCAAGCTCCGTCCCGGCGACGCCGCGGCGAAGCGCAACCTCGAGATCGCGCAGGTGCTGAAGCGGGCCATGCAGCAGCCGAGCAACCAGCGCGGCGGGCCGCAGCCGCAGTCGCAGAAGCCGCAGCAGAGCGCCGGCGGCGAACAGCCGCGCGAGAAAGGGGAGACGGACGTCGACGCGCTCCTGCGCGCGGTGCAGCAGCAGGAGAGGGAGGAGCTGGAGCGGATGCATAAGGCGCGCGGGGAGAAGCTGCGCGTGGGCTGGTGATGGGAGGGCAGAAAGCAGAAAGCAGAAAGCAGAAATGTTTGGCGCAAGCATTTCTGCTTTCTGCCTTCTGCTTTCTGCCTTTCGCGGCGACGGCCAGCCAGCTCACCGTCGACAAGCGTCTCGTCGCCCTCGACGACTCCCTCACCATCACTCTCACGCTCGAGGGCGCCTTCGCCGACGCCGACGTCTCACGCCTGCCGCTCGCGAACCTGGCCCTCGACGGCGGGCCGTCGGTGTCGACGAGCTTCGAGTGGATCAACGGGCAGTCGTCGCGGCGGAAGGTGCTGCGCTGGTCGGCGCATCCGCTGGCGCCGGGCAACGCCCTGGTCGGGCCGGTCGTCGTGCACGGTTCCGGCGGACAGGTCGACACGCTGCGGCAGATCGCCGTCGAAGTCCTGCCCGACCGGGCCATGCAGCTGACCGATCCCGCGGCGATCCTGCACGAGCTCCTGGTCACGGGGCGCGATCCGATCTTTCTCGTCGCCGAGGTCGACCGGAAAGAGGTCTTTGCGGGCGAGGAGGTCGTCGTCACCTGGACGCTCTACAACGGCACGAACGTCGAGCAGTACTCGCTCTCGGAGCTGCCGAAGCTCGACGATTTCTGGAGCGAGGAGCTCGACGTCCGCAACGAACAGCCCCGCCAGATCAACCTCGGCGGCACGGTCGTGCAGCGCGTGCCGATCCGCCGCGTGGCCCTCTTTCCGCTGCGCAGCGGAACGCTGAGCGTGCCGCCGCTGGCGATCAGCGGCGCGATCATGCGCCGCGTGCGCGGTGCGGTCGACCCGTTCGGCATGTTCGAGGGAACGGTGGTCGAGGTCCATCGCCGCGCGGCGCCGCTGACGATCGAGGTCCGCCCCATCCCGCCCGGCCCGCCCGTCAGCGCGGTCGGCGAGGTGACGATGGCCTGCGCGACGCCGGCGCAACAGAACGGAGGGCCGGTCGTCGTCGACGTGACGATGAGCGGTCGCGCGAACCTGCGCGCCGTCGCGCCGCCGCGTTTCGCGAAAGCGATCGACGGGAGCATGC
The DNA here is from genome assembly GCA_046723495.1 of Acidobacteriota bacterium. Classification (GTDB taxonomy): domain Bacteria; phylum Acidobacteriota; class Thermoanaerobaculia; order Gp7-AA8; family Gp7-AA8; genus DATDFB01. The sequence goes on along the minus strand of JBKOUP010000282.1, from coordinate 10,828 downwards.
AGACCGTCGAAGGAAAGCTCACGGTCGATCACACGCGCGAGGACGCGACGATGACGCGGCGCTGGCGCTATCTCCTTTTCCCGGCGTCGCGGGGGATGTTCACCGTGCCGCCGCTGGCGGCGACGATCCTCACGCCGGCGGGCGCGCGGCAGGAGCTGCGCTGCGAGGAGCGCCTGCTGCCGGTGGAGCGGGCGGTGGAGGAGGGGCCGCGGCCGGCGGTGCCGGCGTCGCGCAACGTCGCCGCGGTCGTGCGCGACGCGCGGATTCCGATCGCCGTCGTCGTCGCGCTGCTGATCGCACTCGCCTTCGCCGCGCCGCGCCTGCAGCGGGCGTGGAAGGTGCGCGCCGAGTCGCGCACGATTCTCGAGGGTGAGGATCTGGAAGCGTCGCTCGACGTCTGGCTCTTCGGCTGGCAGATCGATCCGCACCAGCTCGTGCGCGAGCCCTCCGACCGCGGCGACGCCTACCGCGCGCTGACGTCGCTGCTCGACGAGCGGGTGGAGGCGAGCGCGAAGGAGGTGCGCCGGCGCGTGCGCGACCTCGTGGCGGCGGTCATCGAAACTTCCACACCGCCCAGAGAATGACCACGACGATCACGACCAGGGCGAGCATGGAGTGCATGGCCGCGCTGGCCAGGCGCGTCGCCGCGCGGAGGACGAAGCCGGCGAAGAAGAGCGCGACGACCGCGGCGACGGCGAGCTTGATCGAGGTCGAGGTCGTCATCCGGCGAGGAGTATAGCGATTGGCGGTTCGCGATTCGGGATTCGCGATTCGGCCCGCCCACCCGAATCGCCAATCCCGAATCGCGAATCGCGAATCGCTTCACCGCGTCACTTGCAGCGGAAAGCTCAGCTCCGACGTGCGCGGGTTGTATTCGCCCCCGATGATCTGCGGCTTGGCGAACGACTCGTAGCGGACGCGGGTCACCGTGGCCGTGATCCACTCGCCGCTGTGGTCGCCGGCGATCGTGGCCGTGAAATGCGTCGGCGGCGTCTTCGTCTGCAGGGGAACGCCGGCCTTCACGTTGCCGATGAGCCGCTGGGCGTCGCCCATGTTGCGCGTGCCGGGCGTATCGCTCGCGTAGATCTCCACCTCGCCCCACGTCGACATCCCGCCGCCGGCGATGTGCACGTCGCCCTCCACCGTCGTCGTGTCCGTGACCGGGTCGTACTGCGCGCGCGTCAGCTCCGGCGCGCCGAGCGTGCCGTTCTCGATCGGCGCCGGCGTCATCACGCCGTCCAGACCGACGTCGATGGCGAGATTGTCGTTCGCCCAGATCCGATTGCCGCGAAGCGCCACCAGCGTCGGGGCCTTGTCGACGGAGATGCCGAAGTCGCGGTTGAAGGCGACGACGTTGTTGCCGGCCGTCGTGTACTGCGCGGCGATGTAGATCCCGCTGGCGCCGTTCGGCAGCGGCTCGTCGCTGTGGGCCTTCACGCCAACGCGGTTGTTGTCGATCGTGGCCGGCCCGGCGGCGTCGAAGACGCCGCTGCGCGTGTTCCCGGAGAGGACGTTCGAGACGATGTTCGCGTAGCTGTCGAAGCGCGTCGCGTTGACGGTGATGCCGCGCAGGCCGTTCGGGTTGGCGCGAGAGCCGGTCGGGTCGGTGCCGGCGAAGATGTCGTGCACGTTCCAGCGCGAGCCGCTGAGGAGCTCGAACGCGCTGCAGTCGCGCGGGCCGTCGGTGAGCATCACGCCGTTTCCGACGAAGCCGCCGACGGCGACGCCGGCCACCTCGGAGCGGCAATAGCGGCCCGTGCCGAAGGTCAGGCCGTCGCCCGGCACCACGCCGCCGCCGCTGATCTCGATCTCCGGGCCGTCTGGATTCGTGTCGCCGACGTGCTCGGTCTGCCACGTGCCGTCGAGGAAAAGGTAGGTCGCCGTGATCGGCGGCAGCGGCGAGGCCACGGCGATTGTCTTCCACGGCGCCGGCGAGTCGATCTGGAATCCGATGAGGCAGGGGGCGATGGTGACGCAGCTCGCGTTCGTGTCGAGGATGGCCTGCCGCAGCGAGCCGGGGCCGGAGTCGGCCGTCGTCGTCACCAGCGTCGTCCGGTATTCGCTGGCCGTCCGCGACATCGTGTTGTTCGACTCGAGGAAATCGCTCTCGTCGCCGTGCGCGGTGGCGGTGAACGTCAGCGTGCCGCCCTGCAAGTCCGGCGGCGCGGTGAGGTCGAGCTTGACCTGGACGTAATGCTGGACGATGTCACCCAAGGTGCAGACGACGTCGCCCGAGGCATTCGTGCAGTTGGCCGGGAGCGACGTCACGCCGGTGCCGGGCGGGAGGTCGACGGTGAGGACGACGTTGTGGGCCGTGAAGTTGGCGACGTTGCTCACCGAGGCGGTGAGCGTGAAGGGCTGCGACTGCTTCAGCGGCGTGGAGAAGAACGAGCCGATGCTCGTGTCGAGGTCGGGCTCGGTCGAGACCGCGATCGTGGCCGTGGCGCTGTTGTCGGACGGATTCGGATCGGGCGTGGCGCTCGTGACCGTGACGGTCGCGGTGACGCTGCCGCTGAGCGGCGCGGTGAACGGGATGTAGGAGTTCCAGCTCCCACCCGGCGATATGTAGGGTTCAGTGCAGCCGCCGCTGCACGGATTCGTCGCGCCGGTGGTCGTGACGGTGAGGACGACGTTCGTGGCGGTGTCGGGACCGTGGTTCACGATCGTCAGGTCGAGCGAGCCACTGAGTCCGGCGCGCACCTTTGCCGGCGGCTTGAGCGTCAGGTTCAGGTCGGCATCGGCGAGGAGTGGAAGGGAGACGAGGGAGATGGCGAGGGCAACGAGGGTCCGAGGCATGGTCGTTTTCGTGTACGGATCTGGGGTCGTTTTCGTCACACGATAAACTGTGGAGCTCATGAGAGCGATCATCACCGGAGCCTCGAGCGGCATCGGCGCGGCGCTGGCGCGCGAGCTGTCGGGGCGCGGGTGGTCGCTGGGACTGCTGGCCCGGCGAGGCGATCTTCTCGATGAGCTCGCCGTCGAGTTGAAGACGCCGGCGGTCGCGCTCGCCGCCGACGTGACCGACCGCGACGCCGTGCGCGATGCCGTCCGCCGCGGCGCCGAAGTCCTCGGCGGCGACTTCGATCTGGCCGTGGCCAACGCCGGCATCTCCGTGCCGACGTGGTCGACGAAGTTCAACGTCGACGACGCCGAGCGCATCATCCGCGTCAACGTCCTCGGCATGTTCTACCTCTTCGACGCTACGATTCCGGCCATGCTGGCGCGCGGCTCGGGGCGTTTCGCGGGCGTGGCCTCGATCGCCGGACTGCGCGGGCTGCCGTCCGCCTCCGTCTACTCGGCGTCGAAGGCGGCCATGCAGGCGTTCCTCGAGGCCAGCCGCGTCGAGCTCGTGCAGCGCGGCGTCGGCGTCACCATCATCAATCCCGGCTGGGTCGACACGCCGATCATCGAGAAATACAAGGGCGCGGTGCCGTTCATCGTCAAGGCCGACAAGGCCGCGCGCATCATCGCCGACGGTCTGGAGCGCGGCGCGCGCGAGATCGAGTTCCCATGGCCGATGTCGCGGCTGATGCGCACGATGCGCCTGGTGCCGAACGCGCTCTACGACCGCATGCTCCGCCCGTACGCGCGGCGGAAGATCGATCACGAGAAGGTGCGGCGATGACGAAGGAGACGCTGGCCGTGCGGGCCTGGGCGCTGCGCAACGTCTTCCTGCTCTACTTCGTGAAGCCGTCCATTCTCGCCGTGAACGACGAGCGCTGCGAGATCCGCATCCCGCTGAACTGGCGTACGCGCCGCCGCGACATCGGCGCGATGTATCTGGGATGCCTGTGCATGGGCGCCGACGTGGCCAGCGGCCTGATCGCCTTTCACCTGATGCGCACCCGCCGCCTGCGCGTCTCCTTCATCTTCAAGGACCTGCGCGCGGAGTTCCTGAAGCGCGCGGAGGGCGACGTCCACTTCGCCTGCGAGGAGGGCGCGAACATCGTGGCCCTCGTGGAACGGGCCATGAGCAGCGGCGAGCGCGAGGAGACGACGGTGAACGTCATCGCCCGCGTGCCGAAGAAGCTCGGCGAGGAGGCGGTGGCGAGGTTTGCGATGACGTTGTCGGTGAAGAAGCGGGGGGTGGGGGTTCTTAGTTCTTAGTTCTTGGTTCTTAGTTCTTGGTTCTTAGGTTCTTATGTTCTTAGGTTCTTAGGAAGTGCTCGCCGCCGGGAACAACTAAGAACCAAGAACTAAGAACTAAGAACCCAAGAACTTAAGAACCTAAGAACATAAGAACCTAACAACCTAGCACTATTTTTTCGTCAGCTCCTTGTACAACTGCTCCTCATACTTCTCCAGCGTCATGAATCCCTGGTCCCAGTTGGACCAGGCCACGAGCGTCTTCTCGGCCTTGATCTGGTCGAGCGTCTTCCCCTTCTGGATCGCTTCGTTCTCGATGGCCACCGTTCCTTCGAGCATGTTGATCCACTCGCGCAGTGCTTTCTTGTCGCTGAGCGCGCCGTGGCCGGCGATCAGCTTCGTGCTGTCGTCGAGCATCGGATAGATCTTCTCGAGGTTCTTGATCAGGCCGCGCACGCTGCCGCCGTTGTCGAGGTCGACGAAGGGGAATTGGGCGAAGAAGAGGTCGTCGCCCATGTGCACGACGTTCGACTTGGTGAAGAAGATCACCGAGTCGCCGTCCGTGTGGCCGTGCGGGAAGTGCACGGCGCGGATGTCCTCGCCGTTGACGTGGATCGTGGCCGTGTCGTTGAACGTGATGATCGGCAGCGCCACCTTCGGCGCGGGCGGGGTCTCGCGCATGCCGACCATCGAGCCGGCGGCGAGACGGGTGCGCACGTTGTCGTGGGCGATGATCGGCGCGTCGTGGCCGAAGGTCTCGTTGCCCCCGGTGTGGTCGCCGTGGAAATGCGTATTGATGATGAACTTGATCGGCTTGGTGCTGATCGACTTCAGCGCTTCCTTGATCTTCGGGGCCAGCGGCGCGAACTGGTCGTCGACGATGACGATGCCGTCGTCGCCGACGGAGACTCCGATGTTCCCGCCCGCGCCGGTGAGCATGTAGACGCCGCCTTGAACCTTCTGGACCTTGATCTCGACTTTGCTGAAGTCCTGCTGCTGCGCGGCGAGCGCGGTGGTGACGAGCATCGCCGCGGCGAATGCGAGGAAAGCCTTCATCGTTCGTTTCTCCTGTGAGAATTCTATCCGCGCCCATGCCGCGCTGGATGCGCCTGTTGCTGCCTCGTAACGTCGTGGCCATCACCCTCGGCCGGCGGATCTGGATCGCGGGCGAGCTGACCGATGCGCAGCGCGAGGTCGTGCTGCGGCACGAGATGGTGCATGTCGTCCAGATGGCGAGGCTTGGTCTGGTCGTGTTCCTGGCGCGCTACCTCGGCGAATATCTTCGCAACCGCCTTCGGGGCATGGGACACGATGGCGCGTATCGGGCCATCTCGTTCGAGATCGAAGCCTTCGCCGCGGAAAAGGGCACGGGTGACGGGCTAGAATGACCCAAACGTGATTCAGTTTCACTCCCTCGAAATCCCGCAACTGGAGCGGTTTCTGGAGCGCCAGAAGTCGGGGCTCTCCCTGCAGCGGGACATCGACCTCGACCTCGTCCTGCGCCAGATCCTCCAGAAGGCGAACGAGTTCGTCCCCTCGGAGTCGGGCTCGATCCTCCTCGACGATCCGTTCCACAAAGTGGCCTCGCGGCGCGAGAACGAGCTCGTCTTCATCGCCACCTTCGGCGACTCCAGCCGCGACCTCATCGGCCAGCGCCTCTCCGCGCAGCACGGCATCGCCGGGCAGGTCTACCAGAACGGCACGCCGTACGTCTCCGTCGACGTGCAGTCCGACGATCACTTCTATCGCGAGATCGACGAGCAGCTCGGGCACAAGACGCACTCGGTCGTCTGCGTGCCGATCTACATCGGGAAACACGTCTGCGGCGTCTTGGAGCTGATCAACAAGCGCGACGGCGGCACGTTCACGGAGCGCGACAAGACCCTGCTGGAGATCTTCGCCGGCTACACCTCGTTCATGCTCCAGAACGCCCTCGACGCCAAGCGCGCCCACGAGCTGGCCAAGCGCGACGACCTCACCGGCCTTTACAACGACCGCTGGTTCCACGTCCGCCTGGCCGAGTTCCTGAACGACGCCCGCGGCAGCGGCCGCCGGGCCGTGCTGATCTTCATGGACCTCGACCAGTTCAAGGTCGTCAACGACTGTCACGGCCATCTGGCCGGGAGCCAGGTCCTGCGCGAGGTCGGCTTCATCCTCAAGCGCCTGGTGCGGATCCCCGACGCTACGGTGGCCCGCTACGGCGGCGACGAGTTCGTGATGATCGTGCCGGACGTCGCCCTCGACGCCGGCGTGGCCATCTGCGAGGAGATCCGGCGCACCATCGAGCACACGATCTTCCTCGACCGCGACTGGGGCTTCTCCATGCCCGCCCTCCACCTCGGCGGCATCGTCACGGCCTCGCTCGGCATCGCCGAGTACCGCAACGACCCCGCCGCGGCGCGCTCGGTCGAGCAGGAGAAGAATGACCTGCTCCGCCGCGCCGACGCGGCCATGTATCGCGCCAAGTCGGCGGGAAAAAATCTGGTCGTGGCCAGCCGCGCCGGGAGCGAGCGGTTCGACCATGCTATCCTCCCGCATCCTTCTTCAGGAGGTCCGACGTAGTGGCGAAAATCACCGCAGAATACATATGGATTGACGGCCAGCGGCCTACGGCCAAGTTGCGCTCCAAGACAAAGATCATCGACCCCGTGAAGGGGCTCGGCGACATCCCCGAGTGGGGGTACGACGGCTCCTCGACGATGCAGGCCAGCGGCCACTTCAGCGACCTGCTGCTGCGGCCTGTCAAGTACGTCCCCGATCCGCTCCACCGCGACGGCGACGTCCTCGTCCTCTGCGAGGTCCTCAACCCCGACGGCAGCGTGCACTGGTCGAACACGCGCGCCCATCTGCGCGAGGTGGCCGAGAAGTACAAGGATCACGATCCCTGGTTCGGCATCGAGCAGGAGTACACGTTCTTCGAAGGCAATCGTCCCCTCGGCTGGCCCGACCACGGCTTCCCCGCGCCGCAGGGCGGCTACTACTGCGGTGTCGGCAGCGACGAAGTGTTCGGCCGGGACATCGTCGAGGCCCACGCCGAGTCGTGCATCCGGGCCGGGATCCACATCGTCGGGACCAACGCCGAGGTCATGCCGGGGCAGTGGGAGTTCCAGGTCGGCGCGGTCGGAGCGCCCGACATCGCCGACGAGCTCTGGCTGGCGCGCTGGCTGCTCTACCGCATCGGCGAGGACTTCGGCGTCAGCGCCACGCTCTATCCGAAGCCGGTCAAGGGCGACTGGAACGGCGCCGGCGCGCACACGAACTTCTCCACGAAGTCGATGCGCGACGACGGCGGCATCAAGGTCATCGAAGAGGCCATGAAGAAGCTCGAGAAGCGCCACGACGATCACATCAAGGTCTACGGCGCGCACAACGAGGAGCGGCTCACCGGACTGCACGAGACTGCTCCGATCCACCAGTTCCGCTACGGAATCAGCGACCGCGGCGCCTCGGTGCGCATCCCCATGGCCACGACGAATGCCGGTCGCGGCTATTTCGAGGACCGCCGTCCGGCCGCGAACATGGACCCGTATCAGGTCTGCGCCATTCTCATTGAAACCGTCTGCGGACCATAATCGTCGTACAATGTCGGGGGACAGGTGGAGACGCCTGTCCTCCATTCCATCATGACCGAGATGTTTCTCAACGTCATCTGGCTCGGCCTGGCCGTCGCGGCGATGATCGCCGTTCCGAAGCGGTCCGTGCGGGCCACGGTGGCTCTCGGTTGTGTGCTGGCGCTGCTCTTCCCGATCATCTCCGCGTCGGACGACTTCAGCGCCGACCGGGAGACGCTGGAGCGGGCCGCCGTCGCCATCGTCTCCACGCTTCTCCTCGCCTTCGCCGCGCTCGTGCCCCTGGGACGCCTGGAGCGGCGCCGCGCGCGCGTCGCCCTCGTCCTGGTCGCCACTCCGAGCGATCCCCGCTCGCCGCCGCGCGCCTAGCACAGCTCCGTCCGGATTCCCTTTCCGGCCGCGGAGCGGCGGCATTCTCGCGTGTCGGTATCCCCTGACCGACACCCGGGCTGCGAGGGTGTCGCCACTCGGCGGCCGGTGACGTGACCATTCCGGGCCTGGAACCGCCTCGACTCGTGTGCGGTGCCGCTCCGCGGTTCTCCTCCTGGGATTCGCGGCTTCGCCGGCGCGTCGCCGGTGCGACGCACACGAGGACGAGACGGCACGTCACCGCCGCCCATCTTGTTTTTTCCTCTCTTTCGACCCACCTTATCTCCTTAGGTCCGAATCGGAGGCCCTCATGAAGCGCTTTTTCGCCGCGGCTGTGGTCGTCGGTCCGCTCGTCCTCTTTCTTGCCGCCCTGATCCAAGTCGTCGTCCAGGCCGGTCCCGTAGCCGCCCTGGCGAACGTGAAAGACTGGTTCGATCCGCTCTTCCTCGTTTACGACGTTCTCCTGCTCGGCTTTGCCGTGCTCTTCGTTCCGCTCATCGCCACCTCCTACATCATCTGCATGAAGGACGAGAAGGCGGTGCGCATCCGGCGCGAGCTCGGGCCGCTGTGGGAGGAGAACGAGGAGCGCGTGCGCGCCTACATCGAGACGCAGTTCCGGGCGCGCGACTACATCGCTGCCGTGGCCGCGATGATGGTCATCGTCGCCTTCGGCGGCGTCGTCCTGCTCCTCGGCAAGCCCATCTGGGCGGGCGGCCACGGCATCGACTTCAGCAAGGGCGCGGCCCTTCTGCTGGTCGGGCCGGCCATCGAAGACTATTCGAGGGAGCACGCATACCACGTCATCACCCATAGCCTCACTGCCTTCGCCTTCGGCTTCCTCGGCGCCTACGTCTATTCGATCACCCAGCTCGTGCGCGGCTACTTCACCACCGACCTCAACGCCGGCACCTTCGTCGCCTCGGCCACGCGCATCGTCATGGCCAGCGCGCTGGCGCTCATCCTCGCTTTCGGCCTTTCCGCGATCGTCATCGAACCGCATGACCCTCCGATCAAGGAGAGCGCCGTCGGCAACGTCCTGGCGGCGATCCGCCCCAGCCACGAGACGGCCACGGCCGCGCTGCCGCTGCTGATGTTCTTCTTCGGCTACTTCCCGAACACGGCCCTGCGGGCCATCGAGCGCATCACCTCGCGCACGCTCACCACGCTGACGAAGGACGAGAACTGGGGCGCCACGACGCTGAACAAAATCTCCGGGATGAACATCAATCACGCCGTCCGCATGGAGCGCGAGGGCTTCGACAACGCCGAGAACCTCGCCTGCGCCGATCCCATCGAGCTGGCCATGCGCACCGGCTTCCCCTATCCGCAGGTGAAGTCGTGGATCGACGAGGCCCGCCTCCTGATCCACCTCGGCGAGAAGGATTTCCCCAGCTTCGTCGACGGGACCGGCATCCGCACCTACGACCAGCTCTGCACGTTCGTCCGGCGCTGGAACCCGAAGCACGGCTCGTGGAGCGAGCATCTCGCCGCGGCGAGCGGGAAGCCGGAGATGGCCGCGAAGCTCGACGCCATCGTGCGCATCGCCGCGACCGTCGAGCTGCCGCCGGAGAGCGACCCGCCGAAGCCGCCGCCGATGATCCCCATCAAGAGCGACGCCGCGGCCGCGGCCGTCGTTACTTGATCGTCATCTGCGGCACCGACAGCCAGAACCCCGCCGGGTACTGCACGTAGCCGTCGATGTTGCTGCGCATCACCGCCACGTTGTTCTGCAGGTAGAGCGAGATGTACGGCAGGTCGTCCGCGACGATCTGCTGCACCTCGCCGTACACCGGCTTGCGCTTGCCGCGGTCGAACGTCGAGCGCCCCTTGAGCAGCAGGTCGTCCAGGTGCGTGTTCGCGTAGTAGCCGCGGTTCTGCCCCTCGGGCGGCGTGTTCTTCGAGTAGAAGAGGACGTAGTAGAAGTCCGGATCCTGAATGCCGTTGCGGCTCAGCGAGTACATCTGGAAGTTGCCCTTGCCGATGTCGGCGAAGAACACGGACGTCTCGTTCGTCTGGATCTTCATGTCGATGCCGGCCTGTTTCAGCATCCCCTGGATGGCCTGCGCGCGCGTGTTGGCCTCGGCGTCGGTCGTCGTGCGGAAGACGAAGGAGAGTCCGTTCGGGTAGCCGGCCTGGGCCAGCAACTGCTTCGCTTTGGCCGGATCGTACGGATACGAAGGCAGGTTCTCCTGGCGCGCCCAGTGGCCTTTGGCCAGCATCGTCTCCGTCGGCTCGGCGTAGCCGCGCTGGATGTCGCGGATGATGCGCTCGCGGTCGATGGCGTAGGCGATGGCGTGGCGCACTTCCTTTTTCGCGAAGGCCGGATCGTGCAGGTTGAAGGCGATGTACTGGTAGACGGAGCCGGACGTCTTCACGACCTTGAACTCCGGATTGTTGAGGAACTCGCCGACGTTCTCGAAGCGGATGGAGTTGACCTCGAAGTTGACCGTGCCGCGCTTGAGCTCGAGCAGGCGCGTGGTGGCGTCGGGGATGATCCGCACCGTGACGTTCTTGATGTGCGGTGCGCCGAGGTGCCAGTCGTCAAAGGCTTCCAGCTCGAGGCGATCGTCGGGACGGTAATCGACGACCTTGTACGGCCCGCAGCCGATCGGCCGGGTCTTGTAGACGTTCGTGTCCGCGCCGGTGGGGAGGATGCCCAGCGTGAGGTTGTCGAAGATCCCGGCGTTCGCTTCCTTCAGCCGGAAGATGACGGTGTGGTCCTCCGGCGCCTCGATGTGATCGACCGAGGCGTAGCCCGACTTCTTCGACGTCACGAAATCGGGGGCCATGAGCGAGTCGTAGGT
>JBKOUP010000432.1:0-4980 GCA_046723495.1 Acidobacteriota bacterium | reverse complement strand
CGGCTATCTCGTCCGTCATTACCGCCCGAAACACGGCGAGACGTTCGCCTTCATCGACCGGGCCCTCGACATGACCGGCGTGACGATCCTGGTCTGGCTGCTGGGGAGCGACGGCCGCCTGAATTCGATCATCGTCTGGACCGTCGTCATCCGCGAGGCGGGGCTGGCCGCGTTCGCCGTCGTCCTCAGCCTGATGGCCCGGCGTGCGTTCTCGGTCAGCGGCTCGATCGGCCGGATCTTTCACCTGTTTCTCGGCATCGTGATCGCCGGCACGATCGCGGACGTCTTCACGCCCGATTGCATCGCCACGGTCCTCTGCTTCGTCATCGCCGCGGCGTCGATCGTCCTCTACATCGGGAAGCTCAGCGCTTCTTCTTTGCGCTCTCAATCGCCTCCGCGATCGGCGCCGGCACGCTCTGGCGCGGGTCCGACGTCTTGAACGCCACACCTCCCTCGAACTGCCAGCTGTGCTTGGGGCGATAGACGCCGGTGTCGTGCACGCGCGAGCCGACGACGAAGCGGAGCACGCCGCGGCGGTAATCGAAGGAGCGGCCGTTGCGCGTGTGCACGGCGGCGTCGACGCGGTATTGCCCGGCCACGAGGTCGAGCGAGGGCATGACGAAGCGCACGCGGCCGGGGGCGTCGAGGCGCTCGGGGGCGAGGCCTTCGAGGTCGGTGTTCGTGCCGTACACGCACGTGCCGTCGGCGTGATAGATGCCGAGGCCGAAGACGAAGTCGTCCTGGGGAACGCGGACGTCGAAGTCGATCTCGATCGTCACCGCGCTGCCCGCGCCGAGGGCCACGAGCTCGCGGCCCTTGCTGTCGGCGAGGGCGACGCGCTTCAGGATCACCTCGCCCGAGCCGAAGCGCTCCTCTTCATCCGGGAGCGCCGGCGTCTCGGCGGCTGGCGGCGCGGCGTCCCGCCGCGCCTCCGGCGCCGCCACCTCCTGCAAATACGCATCAACCACCCGCACCGGATCCCCAATCTGCACCGCCTCGCCGTGATCCAGCCACAGCGCGCGATCGCAGAGATTCCGCACCTGATCCAGCTGATGCGTGACGAACACCAGCGTCACGCCGCGATACTTCATCTCCTGGATCTTGGCGATGCACTTCGCAGAGAACTCCTCGTCGCCGACGGAGAGCACTTCGTCGATGAGCAGGATGTCGGGATCGACATGGACGGCCACGGCAAATCCGAGGCGCACGTACATGCCGGAGGAGTACGTCTTCACCGGCTGGTCGATGAACTCGCCGATCCCGGCGAACTCCACGATGCGGGCGAAGCGGGCTTCGATCTCGCGGCGCGACAGCCCGAGCATGATGCCGTTGATGAAGATGTTCTCGCGGCCGGTGATCTCGGGATGGAAGCCCGCGCCGAGCTCGATCAGCGCGGCGACGCGGCCGTTCGCGCTGATGCGCCCCGAGGTCGGCTTGAGGATGCCGGAGATCAGCTTCAGCAGCGTCGACTTCCCCGAGCCGTTGCGCCCGACGATGCCGAAGGCCTCGCCCTTGTCGACGGCGAACGAGACTTCCTTCACCGCCGGCACCGTCGCCTCCGGCGAGAGCTTGAGGTCGCGCTTCAGGAGCGCGCTCTTCAGCGTGGCGAACTGCGAGCGCCGGCCCCACAGCCGGTACGACTTCGACACGCGGTCGAGGGCGATGGCGTAGCTCAAATCGCCTCCGCGAGGGTGTCGCGCAGCCGGTCGAAGACGAGAACGCCGCAGCCGAGGGCCACGAGCGAGTAGGCGACGATGAGGAACGTGTCGGCCGCGCCGGGGAGATGGCCGAAGAAGATCACGTCCTGGTAGGCGACGACGAACGGCGTCATCGGGTTCAGGCGCAGCAGCGCGCGCCAGAGGCGGGAGTCGACGCGGTCGATGAGGTAGATGATCGGGGTGAGGAAGAAGCCGAGGGTCATGAGGTTGGCGACGATGTCGCGCAAGTCGCGCAGAAGCACCGCGGCCGAGGAGATGATCATCGAGATGCCGGCCACGAAGACGGTCTGAAAAAGCATCAGCAGCGGCACGAGGAGGATCGTCCACGAGATCGCCGCCTGTCCGAGGACGACGTAGATCGCCAGCGCCAGCAGCAGGATGGGGATGGCCAGGACGAAGTGGACGAGGTGCGAGAAGACGACGACGAGCGGCAAGGCCTCGGCCGGGAACATGACTTTCTTGATCAGCGCGGCGTTCGCGGCGATGGAGCTCGTCGACTCCAGCACCGCCGCGGCGAAGAAGGTCCACGGCAGGATGCCGGTGAAGAGGAAGAGCGGATACGGCCGCACGACCTGCGAGGGAAAGAACTTGGTGAAGGCGAGGGTGTAGATGCCGAGGAGCAGCAGGGGGTTGGCGAGGGACCAGAAGAAACCGAGGATGGAGCCGCGATAGCGGGCCTTCAGGTCGCGCGCCGTCAAGGCCGCGATGAGCTGGCGGTAGCGATAGAGGTTGCGGAGCTCTTCCATGGCCACGTCATCCTGAGCGAAGCGAAGGATCTCAAGCTGCGCATTCCGAGATCCTTCGGCGTCTTCGCGCCTCAGGATGACGTGAGTCTATCCGTCTTCCGTCACGATGAGCATCAGCGTGGTCGCGCCGACGACGAACTCCGACTTGTCCTGCAGCTCGACGGCGTCGGTGACCTTCTGCCCGTCGACGAGCGTGCCGTTCGTCGAGCCGAGGTCGCGGAGCTGGATGATGAAGTCGCGCACCTCGACGGCCGCGTGCACGCGCGAGGCCTCGGTGTCGTTGAGGACCAAGTCGGCGCTGGAGCGGCCGATGGTCACGCGCGGCTTCTCCACGCGGTACACCGCGCCGGCGTCGGGGCCGGCGATGATGGCCAGGGAGATGCGCTTCCCCTGCGGCATCTGCAGCTCGGCCGGCACCTTGTCCGTGCTCTTCTCCGGCAGCGGCGACTGCTCGGTCGTGTCTTCGTGCTGCTTCGCCTTCGCTCCTTCGCGGCGCGTGAACGTCTGCTCGAAGCGGTCGGGCGAGAGCGGCGACGCGACGATGTCGGCGAAGGCCGGGTTCTTGATCTCGAAGATGTTCACGCACTTCGCGCACTTGATCTTCTTGGCCGGCTTCCGCTCGAAGCGCTCCTCGTCGTACTGGTAGCGCGCGTGGCACTGCGGACATTCGATGATGATCACAGTTGCCGGATTGTACAATCTCGCCGCCATGAGACGCCTGCTGCTTCTTCCCGCTCTGTGCGCGTTTTTCGCCGCCGCCTGCACAACCACGCCGCCGCCCGCGGTGGCCCTGCCGAGCACGCCGGTAGGGATGCCGGCGGAGGTGCAGAAACTCGCCGTCGTTCCCGACACGCCCCAGCGGGCCGCGCAGCTCCCGCGCACGGTGATCGACTACGACCACTCCCTGCTGAGCGACGACGAGCGCAAGGTCGTGGCCAAGCTGATCGACGCCTCGAAGCAGATCGACGAGATCTTCTGGCGCCAGGTCTCCGAGGACAATCCGTCCATGCGCGTGAGGCTGTCGACGCAGGCGTCGGCGCCCGCGGCCACGGCTCTCGACCGCGCCGGCTACGACTACTTCCTCATCAACAAAGGGCCGTGGGACCGGCTCAAGAACGACGAGCCGTTCGTCGGCACGGCCACGAAGCCGGCCGGCGCGGCGTTCTATCCCACCGACATGACCAAGGCGGAGCTCGAGCAATACGTCGCTGCGCATCCGCAGAAAAAAGAGGAGCTGGAAGGGCTCTTCACCATCGTCCGCCGCGACGGCACCGAGTTCGTCGGCGTGCCGTACTACTCGTTCTATCTCGACCTCCTCAATCCGGCGGCGCAGGCGCTGCGCGACGCGGCGGCGCTGTCGAACAACGCCTCGCTGAAGGCCTACCTGACCAAGCGCGCCGCGGCCTTCCTCTCCGACGACTACCGCGACAGCGACATGGCCTGGATGGATCTCGACGGCCCGATCGAAGTCGTCATCGGACCGTACGAGGTCTACGAAGACAACCTCTTCAACTACAAGGCGGCGTACGAGGCCTTCGTCACGGTCGTCGACGCGCCGGAGAGCGCGAAGCTGGCCGCATACGCGCGGGCGCTGCCGGAGATGGAGCGCAATCTCCCCGAGCCCGACGCCTACAAGAACATGAGCCGCGGCACGGAGTCGCCCATCCGCGTGGTTCAGGAGATCTACGCCGCCGGCGACGCCCGCCACAGCGTGCAGACGGCCGCGTTCAACCTGCCGAACGACGAGGTGGTGCGGGAGAAGAAAGGGTCGAAGAAGGTCCTGCTCAAGAACGTGATGGACGCGAAGTTCCGCCTGAGCGGGAAGCCGATCGCCCTGCGCGTGCTCGATCCGTCGCTGGTCAATGACCTGTCGTTCGACGCCTACTTCAATCACACGCTGTTCCACGAGCTCTCGCACGGCCTCGGACCGGGGTTCGTGACGCTGCCGTCGGGCGAGCGCGTCGAAGCCCGCAAGCCGCTCAAGGAGCTCCACTCCACGATCGAAGAGTGCAAGGCCGACGTCCTCGGCGTCTGGAACATCGAGTACGCGCAGTCGCACAACCTGCTGACGTCGTTCAACGAGCGCCAGCTCTTCGCCACGTACGCCGGGCTGATGTTCCGCTCGCTGCGCTTCGGCACCGGCGACGCGCACGGCCGCGGCATGGCTGTGCAGTGGAACTGGCTGCGCGAGCGCGGCGCGATCGTGCCGGCCGGGACGAAGTTCACGGTCGACTTCGCGAAGATGCGCGACGCGGTGAAGGCGCTGGCCACGGAGCTGCTGACGATCGAGGCCACCGGCGACTACAACCGCGCCGCGGCGCTGCTGTCGAAGTACGGCAAGAGCACGCCGGAGATGGACGCAGTGAACGCCGGCCTGAAGGACATCCCGGTCGACTTCACGCCGGTCTTCCCGGCCGCCGGAGAGGGGACCGTAGCGCTGGCGTCCACGCCGGCCGGTCGGGACGCGTCTCGCGTCCCCGCGCGGCGGGACGCCGCCAGGACGGCCGGCGCGACGC
>JBKOUP010000070.1:0-10925 GCA_046723495.1 Acidobacteriota bacterium | reverse complement strand
GGTCAGGGGCCGGAGGAAATCGTATTGCGGGCGCGGCGGTACGGCGATTTCCGACATGATCGGAGTGTAACGTTTCCGTGGAAGAAAAGTTCTTACGCTAGGCTTCTGACGAGGGACCTTGGAAGACCGAATCGACCTCATCGCGGAGCAGGAGGAGTCGTCGTGGCGGGGCGGCGTGAGCTGGCCGGTGATCGCCTCCTTCATCGTCCACATCGCCCTGATCATCTGGCTCGTCAACAGCTATCGCCCGGTGCAGAGCGGCGACGCCGCGCCGCCGATCGCGCGCTACGTGCAGCTGATCCGGCAGAACCCGAAAGACTTCACCGAGGCGCCCGGGCCGAAGACGAAGACCGCGCCGATGAACGCGCCGTTCTCCGACGCCAATCGCAAGGCCTCCACACCGAAGCCGACCGGCGAGACGCCGACGCTGCGTCCCGGCGACGGCAGCCGGGCCATGTACATGCCCCGCAACGAGGCCGGCGACAACAGCCGCAGCACGCCCGCTCAACAGGCGCAGCAGCAGGCGCAGGCCGCGCAGCAGCAATCGCCCGCGGATGCCGCGGCCGCGCAGCAGCAGCAACCGCAGCCGCGCTCCGGACTGACGTTCCGCCAGCCGACGCAGCAGGCCGCCGCGGCGAAGGGGCCGGTCGATTGGCGCAACGCCATTCGCGAAGTCGGCAAGGTCGCGTCGCTCGGCGGCCGCCAGGGCCTCGACCTCGGTCAGCTCGGCGGCGAGAAGGGGACGGCCGAGGCCGGACCGCTGTCGTTCGAGACGCAGTGGTACGACTGGGGCGAATACGCCGAGTCGATGGTCAGCAAGATCCGCGTGCACTGGTACGAAGAGATGCCGATGCCGCTGCTGCAGACCGGACTCAAAGGCGTGGTCACGATCCGCTTCCTGATCCATCGCGACGGCACGATCTCCGACATCACGCTCGTGAACACCTCCGGCGTCACGCCCTACGACTTCGCCGCGAAGAAAGCGATCGAGCTGGCATCACCGCTCAAGCCGCTGCCCCCTGATTTTCCCAATCAGACGGAGCACGTGACGGTGATGTTCTATTACAACTCCGAGCCGCCGTCGCGCCGCTAAGGTGAGCCGTCATCCTGAGCGAAGCGAAGGATCTCAAAATGCGAGGCTATCGGCATTCGGAGATGCTTCGCCGTCTTCGCGGCTCAGCATGACGACGACCGCGACTTGCGCAGAGCTTCCTTACGGCTTGACCTGGATGTTCCCGCCGCCCTGCGGCACGTCCTCGAGCGAATACGAGGAGAGCGGGAAGGCGTGGCAGTCGATCGTCGTGCTCGGCCTGGCCGGAACGCCGGCGTCGTCGGGCCGCTCCGCGTCGGTCGCAGTCCAACTGAACGACCAGCCGTTGTCGCCCGGCACCTCCGCGTCCGACGGCGTCCACGTCATCGCCGTCGATCGATAGAGTCCCCAGGTGAAGCGGTCGGGACCGGTGGCCTTGCTCCCCTCGCCGTTGTCCTCGACCGCGAGGACGCTCTGCCTCCCGACGAGCTCGGGCAGCGACGAGGCCGTGATCTTGCCGCTCATGGCCGCGCGGTTTCCATTCAGCGAAAGGCAGTCGAGCTTCACCTTGACCGTGAGGTTCGTCAGCGTGCCGGGCGAGGTCGTGCCGTCGCCGTCGACGTCCTGGCCGGAGATCTCCGCGGGGCCGCTGAACGTCATCTCGCCGTCGGCGCCGCTGTCGTTCGTGTGCTGGCGGGCGTTGAAGTCGATCGTCTTCGTCGCACCGGCATTCGAGAAGGTGAACGTCCCGTTCGCCGAGACGCCGTTGTTCTGCGCCAGCAGCGGCGCGGAGACAAGAATGACAAGAATGGATAGACGGCAGATGGCCTTCATGCGGGCTCTCTCCTCACGGGCAATAAGGATGTCCCGCAACGTTAGGTTCGGAATCGGCCGCTGTCAACGCGCTAAAACGGAATGTTCGACGCTTTCACATGCACGTGACCGCTCGGCACGTCCTGCAGCGTCGCCGCCGCCAGCGGAAACGTGACGCAGTCGGCCCCGGACATCGGGTACCAGGCGTAGCGGTCCGGCGGTGCGTTGTTCCCCTGTCCGCTGTCCTCGACGGCGAGCAGGCTGCGCTGGCCGAGGAGCGACGGCTCGGACGACGACGTGATCACGCCGCTCAGCGCCGCCCGGTTGAGCCCCGCCGTCAGGCAGTCGAGCGTCACCGTCAGCGTCACGTTCGTGAACACGCCCGGCGCGGTCTCGACCGTTCCGGTGAAGTTGATCTCGCCGTTGACGGGATCGGAGTCATGCTGATGGGCGCGGAACTGAATCGACTGCGGGACGCCGCCCGAGACGTAGTCGATCTGCCCATTGGCCATGGAGCCGTGCTGCGCGAATAGCGGCACGGCAAACGCAAGCAAAAGAATCGCGAGCGAACAGCGCTTCATCGACGCCTCTTTCCCTCAGTTGTTTGTGGACCCGGGAGAGAACGTAGTGCCGCGATCGCTCATTGTCAATGCTGCTGTGCTACCGTTTCCGAAATCAGGATGTCCGTCGAGCGCACTCTTTCCCGGATCAATCTCAACCTCCTGATCACCGCTCTGATCATCGCCGCGGTGGGATGCATGCTCGTCTACAGCGCCACGTACGCGAGTCCCGACACCGCGTCGCTGTTCCGCCGGCAGATCATCTGGACGGGTATCGGCCTGCTGTTGTTGCTGCTCTTCATCTGGATCGACTACCACGTGTTGATGGAGATCGCCCCGGTGCTCTACATCATCGGCGTGGCCCTCCTGTTCTACGTGCTGCTGTGGGGACGCCTGACGAGGCACGTCCGGTCGTGGATTCACATCGGGACGTTCCAGTTCCAGCCGTCGGAGTTCATGAAGATCTTCACGGCCCTGCTGATCGCCAAGTACTTCGACTCGAACGACCGCGCCTATCTCGACTTCCGCAACTTCGTCATCGTCATGGCCCTCATCGGCCTGCCGGTCGTGCTCATCGCCGTGCAGCCGGCGGCCGGCTCGGCGGCGAGCTTCCTGCCGCTCGTCGGCGTGGCCATGTTCTTCGGCGGCATCAAGCCGAAGGTGTGGCTCATCGCCATCCTCTCGCTCATCGTCATCGCGCCGCTGGGGTGGCGCTTCATGAAGCCGTTCCAGCGCGAGCGGATCATGATCTTCCTCAACCCGACGCGCGATCCGCTCGGCTCCGGCTATCAGCTGATGCAGGCCAAGATCGCCACCGGCTCCGGCGGCATCACCGGCAAGGGCTACCTGCACGGGACGCAGGTGAACCTCGCCTACCTGCCGGCGCGGCACACCGACTTCATCTTCTCCGTGCTCGGCGAGGAGTGGGGCTTCGCCGGCGTGATCGTGGTCCTGGCGCTCTACCTTTTCCTCATCCTCGAGTCCCTCGGCGTGGCCAAGGCGGCGCGCGACCGCGGCGGCACGTTCCTCGTGCTCTCCCTGATCGCCTTTTTCATCTACCACATCGTGATCAACGTCTCGATGCAGATCGGCCTCTTTCCGGTCACCGGCATCCCCCTGCCGCTGATCTCGTACGGCGGCTCGGCGACGATGATGTTCTTCATGGCCATCGGCCTGATCCTCAACGTCGACTTCCGCAAGTTCGTGAACGTCTGATGCCGCAGCGCGTCGTCACGGTCCGCCGCCCCGTCACGGTCGTGCTCCTGCTGCTGACGACGATCGCCATCGTGGCCGTGACGATGTGGCTGTCGGGGAAGAGCTACTCGAAGGTCGACCCCATCCCCTTCGAGGACCTGCACAACCTGCGGCACGTGATGTCGCGCCACGCGGTGTCGACGCACATCCTGGCGGTGATCGTCGTGCCCATCATCGCCAACACGCTGCTGTTCGTGCCGTGGGGCTTCCTGCTCTTCATCGCCCTCTACACGCTCGATCGCCCGACGCTGCAGACGTACGTGCTGACGATCCTCCTCGGCTTCACCTTCACCTGCACGATCGAAGCGTGGCAGTACTTCCTGCCGTCACGAGTGGCGGACATCAACGACATCATCTGGAACACGACCGGCACGTTTTTAGGCGCTGTCCTCGGGCACCTGCGTGAACGCGTCCGGTTTGAATTCGCGTAGGGTCCGATACACTTCCTCCGTGATCGACGAGCTCAAGTCCCTCGAGCCCCAGCTCAAGCAGATCCTCTATGGCTGCGTGGAGCACGTGCAGGCCACCAAGGCCGCTCTCTATCTTTCCTCTTCGAAGGACCTGAACGACAAGCGCTTCGAGATCATCACCAGCTACCAGTACAACCCCGCGGACCGGAAAACGGTCAGCGGCAACGACGACCTCATCGACCGCCTCATCGTCAAGCGCGCCCCCTTCTTCATCAACGGCCTCAGCGCCGACACGCGCTTCTCGGAGATGCTCTTCCGCCAGGGCAACGATCGCCTCCTCGTCGCGCCGATCTTCTCGCGCGGCCGCCTGGTCGGATTCATCGACATGCGCGACAAGGCCGGCAAGAAACCGTTCGAAGGAAGCGACGTCCAAGCCGCGCAGACCATCGCCGATCAGGTCCTCTCCCTCCTCGTCGCCAAGCAGCTCTTCGGCCTCGCTCCCCTGCCGCTCGCCGAGCCCGAGCCGGTCCAGCCGAGCCGCACCATCTCCGCCGCCTATCGCGCCCACCAGCAGCAGGCCGCCACGACCGCCGCGGCCGTGCGCGGCGAGCTGTCGGCGGCGGCGCAGAACGCCATCCACTCCGCGCGGGAGATGCTCTCCAAGCGGCAGCTCATGCAGCAGGGCACGGGGCGGCGCAGCCTCACCGATCACGACCTCGAAGTCGTCCGCCTCCTCCTCCCCGCGGCGCTGGCCATTCCCGGCGCGGTGCTGGCCTGCTTCAGCGCCATCGGACATCCGAACA
The DNA here is from genome assembly GCA_046723495.1 of Acidobacteriota bacterium. Lineage (GTDB taxonomy): Bacteria > Acidobacteriota > Thermoanaerobaculia > Gp7-AA8 > Gp7-AA8 > DATDFB01. Next base: position 6,055 of record JBKOUP010000070.1, on the reverse strand, counting down.
ACCCGCAGTCGATCGTGGCCATCGCCACCGTCGGCGACGACGCCATGGAGATGCTGCAGGCGCATCTCCAGCAGTGGCTCGAGCGCGCCGGGCAGGCGCAGCTGACGACGCGGCCCCACCTCATCTATCCGTTCGGCGTGCAGGTCGTGCCGGTGACGGCGGCGGGGATCAGCTCGATCCTCAGCGCGCCGCTGAACGCGCAGTCGGTCGACGGCCTCGTGCTCACCGTCGCCTTCGAGCGCACCTCCGAGGCGCAGGCGCAGCGGGCGTTGCACATCTTCTTGAAGCAGATCGAGCAGTCGGTGGAGAGCGCCATTGCCGCGGCCGGCGGGCGCAACGACCGGCAGACCATCGCCGAGAAACTCCTCGAGCCCGACTTCCAGAAGTTCCCGCAGCTGGCCGAGCATTGCCGCCAGGTGGCCTCGATGGCGCAGCGCTTCGCCATCGCCTTGGAGCTGCCGCCGGCGCAGGTGGAGACGATCCGCATCGCCGCGCTCGTGCACGACGTCGGCCTCCGCCTGATCGATTACGAGCGCCTCTATGGACGGCCGAACCTGACGGCCGAAGAGCTGCGGGCGGTGGGCGAGCATCCGATCATCGGCGCCGCGCTGGTCGAGCCTCTCCTCGGCAACGACGTCGCCCAGAGCGTGCTGCGACACCACGAGCGCGTCGACGGCAAGGGCTACCCGAGCCGCCTGGCCGGCAACGCCATCCCCTTGGGCTCGCGCATCATCCAGATCTGCGATGCCTGGGTGGCCATGACCTCGCAGCGCTCCTACCAGGCGCCGCTGTCGTTCGACGAAGCGATGAAGCGCATCCGCGCCGGCGCCGGCTCGCAATTCGACGCCGCGCTGGTCGACAAATTCGTCGGCGCGCTGGCCCAAATCGGCGCGTGACCTTCCTCCAGCAACTCCGTTCCCTCCCCCGCCCCGTCTGGATCGTCTTCGGAGGAGTCTTCGTCAACCGCTTCGGCTCCTTCGTCCTGCCGATGCTGACGCTCTACCTGACCAAGGCGGGCTTCTCGCCGTTCCAGGCCGGCCTCGCCGTCGGCGCGTACGGCGGCGGACACCTCGTGGCCTCGATGCTCGGCGGCCATCTCGCCGACCGCCTCGGCCGGCGCAACATCATCGCCGTCTCCATGTTCGGCTCCGCCGTGGCCATGCTCGCGCTCTCGCAGGCGCGCGCGTACGCGCCGATCGTCATCATCACGTTTCTCGCCGGCTGCGTGGCGGAGATGTACCGCCCCGCCAGCGTCGCCCTCGTCACCGACCTCGTGCCGGCCGAGAATCGCGTCGTCGCCTTCGGCGTCTATCGCTTCGCCGTGAACCTCGGCTTCGCCGCCGGGCCGGCCACGGCGGGCTTCCTCGCCGATCGCTCGTTCTTCCTCGCCTTCCTCGGCGACGCCGTCACATCCGTTGCCTACGGCCTGATCGCGCTCTCGCTGTTGCCCCACGGCGTGCGCAGCGAGGCGAAGGACGAGGGCGCCGGCGCCGCCCGCGTCATCGCCCGCGACCGCCCCTTCCTCGTCTTTCTCTTCGCCACCGTCTGCATCACCCTCGTCGAGTTCCAGTTCATCTCTTCGATGGCGCTGCACGTGACGGGCCTCGGCCACAGCGCCGCGACGTACGGCGTGCTGATCTCGCTCAACGGCGCCCTCATCGTTTTCTTCGAGCTGGCCATCACGAATTACGCGCAGCGCTTCCGGTTCCTGCACGCCGTCGCCGCCGGCTACCTCTTGATCGGCATCGGCTTCGCGCTCACCGGCGTCGCGCATAGCGTCCCGGCGCTGGCCGGCACGGTCTTGATCTGGACGCTGGGAGAGATGATTAACGCGCCGTCGGCAAGCGCCTGGGTGTCGAAGATCGCGCCGGAGCGCTTCCGCGGCCGCTATATGGGCATGCTCTCCGTGGCCTGGTCGATCGGCATGCTGGCCGGCCCGCCCCTCGGCACGCTCCTCTTCGAGCGCAACGCCGCCGCGCTCTGGAGCGCCTGTTTGCTCCTCGGTGTCATCTCCTCGACGATTCTGTTCCTGCAATCGCGTAGGATCGCCTCATGAAATGGCGATTGCTCTTCGCAGTGCTGCTCCTCGCCTCCGCCGCGGCGGCGAAGGACGTCGACGTCCCCGTCGTCTACTACCGCCTCGGCAACGGACTCAAGGTCGTCATCTCCGAGGCCCACGCGGCGCCGACCGTGACCGTAGCGGTCTATTACGGGATCGGATTCCGCATCGAGCCGAAGGGACAGACCGGCTTCGCCCACCTCTTCGAGCACATGATGTTTCAGGGCTCCGCGCACGTGAAGAAGCTCGAGCACGCCAAGATCGTCGAGCAGAACGGGGGCGTGCTGAACGGCTCGACGCGGCTCGACTTCACGAACTACTACGAGACCTTGCCGAGCAACGCCGTCGAGACCGCGCTGTGGCTGGAGTCGGACCGCATGCGCTCCCTCGACGTGAACGAGGAAAATCTCAAGAACCAGCAGAACGTCGTCAGCGAAGAGATCCGCGTCAACGTCCTCAATCAGCCGTACCAGTTCTTCGAGTGGCTCGACATCTGGCAGAACGCAAACCAGAACTGGTACAACGCCCATAACTTCTACGGCGACCTGCACGACGTCGAAGCCGCGAAGATCGCCGCCGTGCAGCAGTTCTTCAAGACCTACTACGCGCCGAACAATGCCGTGCTCGTCGTCGCCGGCGACGTCGATCCCGCCGCGGTCCGGCCGATGGTCGAGAAGTACTTCGCCGACATCCCGCTGCAGTCGGTGCCGGAGCGTCCCGACATCAGCGAGCCGAAGCAGACGAAGGAGAAGCGGCTCACGCAGACGGACAAGCTGGCCAACGTGCCGGCCTTCGCCATGGGCTACCACATCGCCGACCACGACTCCGCCGACTTCGCGCCGACGGTGCTGCTGAACCTGATCCTGCAGGGCGACGACAGCTCGCGTCTCTACCAGCGCCTGGTGAAGGAAAAGGCCATCGCCGCCGACTGGGCCGGCGGCATCAACTTCGAGCTCGGCAACGAGTTCGACTACGACGGGCCGATGCTCATGGTCTCGCGCGCGGCGTACAAGCCCGGACACACGGGCGAGGAGATCCTGAAGGAGGTCGACGCCGTCGTGCACGACCTCCAGCAGCACGGCGTGACGAAGAAGGAGCTGGAGGCCGCCAAGGTGCGCTTCCGCTCGAATTTCTACAGCCAGCTGGAGTCGACGTTCGGGAAGGCCAACCTCCTGGCGTCGTTCGCGCTGTTCAACGACGACCCGCAGCGGATCAACAAAGTCGTCGCCCAGTACGACGCCGTGACCGCGGAGCAGATCAAGTCGGTCGCCCAGCGCACGCTCGTCCCCGAGAACCGCACCTCCATCGACCGCGTGCCGGAGAAGAAGTGATGCGACGCCTACTCCTTTTCTTCATCGCTCTTCCGCTCTTCGCGCAGCAGCCGCCGCCCGCGCCGCCGAAGCCGGTGCAGTGGCCGCCGATCACGGAGAAGAAGCTCGACAACGGGCTCACGGTCGTCCTGGTGCCGCTGCACAACGTGCCGAAGGTGGAGTGCGATCTGTCGTTCCTCGCCGGCCGCGGCGCGGCGTACAAAGAGAAGCCCGGCGTGGCCCAGCTGGTCGCGCGCGTGCTCTCCGAGGGGACGGCGACGCGGTCGAGCAAACAGATCAAGGAGGAGCTGCGCGCCATCGGCGGCGATCTCAGCGTCAACACCGATCCCGACGCGACGACGATCGCCTCTTCCGCGCTCTCCGACTTCACGCCCCGGCTCTTCGAGATCGTCAGCGACGTCGCCCAGCACGCCTCGTATCCGAAGAAGGAGGTGGAGCTGGCAAAGACGAACTTCGCGAACGAGATCGAAGAGCAGCGCTCGCAGCCCGACTTCCTCGGACAGGAGCAGATGGCGAAGGCAATCTACGGCGCGCATCCGTACGGCTTCACCGTGCCCGATCCGAAGGCGCTGCCGAAGGTGACGGCGGAGTCGCTCAGGGAGTTCGCCGCGGCGCGCTACGTGCCGAACAACGCGGTGCTGATCGTCGTCGGCGACATCGAGCCCGGCACCGCCTTCGCCGAGGCCAGGAAAGCCTTCGGCGGATGGAAGCGCGGCGCCGCGCAGCCGGCGGTGTCGGCGGTGTTCCCGAAGCGCGAGAAGCGGACGATCTACTTCATCGATCGCCCGGGCTCGGTGCAATCGACGATTGCCATCGGCGCGATCGCGCCGCCGCGCAAGTCGCCCGACTACATCGCCCTCCGCACCGCCGACACGATTCTCGGCGGCGCGTTCTACTCGCGCCTCACGCGCAACATCCGCGAGTCGAAGGGCTACACGTACACGCCGGGCAGCGCCGCCATCACGCGCCGCTACGCCGGCGACGTGACCACCTACGCGGCCGTGCGCAACGAGGTGACCGGGTCGGCGATCCTGGAAATGCTCTACGAGATGGACCGCATGCGCGTCGAGCCGGTGACGAAGGAGGAGCTCGACTCGGCGAAGACGTACAGCAACGGCACGATGGCCCTGGAGCTGGAGAGCCAGGCCGGCTTCGCCCAACGCATCCGGACGCTGTACACCTACGACCTCCCCCGCGATTTCCTGAAGACGTTCACCGAGAAGATCAACGCCCTGACCCCCGCCGACATCCAGAACGCCGCGGCAAAGTATTTCGACACCTACCACGGCGCGATCGTGATCGTCGGCGACTACAAGGCCGTGAAGTCGCAGGTGGCGCCGTTCGGGGATGTCGTGGTGGTGAAGTAATTTCCCAGGACAACGGCAGCGCCCTCAATTCGCAACTCGTTCTCGCCGTGGCGCGTCATTCGAAGTGCTCTCCAGAATCGGATCCGCCGAGCGTGAAGGCATTTCAATCAATCAGCTGATCAATTCCGCGGTGGCGGAGAAAATGTCCACGCTCATGACTGAGGAATATCTTGCGTCCAGAGCAGCGCTGGGCAAGCGGCGAAAATTCGCGGCCGTACTTGCAGAGGTTCCCGAGATCGAACCGGAAGCACAAGATCGGTTCTGTTGACACGCCCAAGAGGTCGACGTCGCAAGGCCGGCTAACGCCGATCACTCGCCGGCCTCGCCGGGGCGCCAACTGCACTGCCCGAGGCGGCCCTTTGTCAGCTTGTGAGGTTCGTTAGGCGAACGCTGAATTGCGGCGTTTCAAGAACGCGATCACGTTGCCGTATTCGCTCCCCGCAACGCCGTTAACTTCACCATGCCGGATGTCTTCCAATCCGCCGAGCTTACTCGTCCAAGAGCCGTCGGCAACTTGTCGTGCCATATGTGTCGGCACTCCATCGCGTGAGGCGAAAATCGCCACCTTTTCGAACCCGGGTTCATAATCACCCGAGTCGGCGGCCTCATAGCCTAGCGTTGCAAATACCTGAACGAAGTTTTCTAAGGATTCCTCGCGCTCAATTCCAACAGGCCAGTAGCTAAATGGCGACTCAGCTGGCCACCACCAACGCCTGAGGTCTCCGGCGGCCCACGCAACGCAGTTGTAGCGCCGATCGCGCGGACTCGTAACCTCGAATTCCACACCTTTCAGTGCCGGGAACAGCCGTTCAAACAAGTTCTCCGGCATCAGATCAGCCGGCGGTTACGGCCCCACTCAGTCCAGGCGTCGATCATTTGCTCGACGTCGCCCGCTGCATCTTCCGATATTGGATTTTCGCCCGTTATAGCGTTTAGCGCGGGAAACCAGAAGCGGCGGCTCTCCGCCAAATCGCGCAGCAAGAGCGGCAAAACGGCCGGGCCCAAACCCACGATCTGGCGGTACGCCGGGTGTTCCATTAGCTTCACCGGCGAGGAGATATGTTCGGTATCCGCTGTCCACGTCTGAGCAAGCTCCTCAAAAGCTACGCGCACGCCATCATCGATTCCACGATTCGCAACTTCGGCGATCTGCTTCTCTCGTGTTTCCCAGACGCGAGATGCGCGGGCCTGAGATTCTTCAGGGGTTGTTCCATGTGCTACAACCGTGCTTGCACCGTCAGATAGTTTGGTGGCTTATTTTCCGAGCGTGCCCGAGCTCCAACGGGCCTGTCGGGCTT
>JBKOUP010000212.1:0-6737 GCA_046723495.1 Acidobacteriota bacterium | reverse complement strand
GGTTCACGCGCAGCGAAGTGCACGGCTCGCTCGACGAGCGGCGCGCGTTGGTCGCGTACTACCTGAATGACGATGTGATCGCGGCCGCGACGATCGGTCTCGATCGCGAGGCGCTGGCGATCGAGGCGGCGATGGAGGAGGGCGACAAGGCGGAGGTGAAGCGGATCATCGCTTCCGTTTGACGGCGCGGTGCGTCGGCGTCGCGCTCCACGGGTCCTCCGGCCACGGATGCCGCGGGTAGCGCGCGCGCAGCTCCTTCCGCACCTCCTGGTACGCGCCGTTCCAGAAGCTGCGGAGGTCGCGCGTGACTTGCACGGGACGGCCGGCGGGCGAGAGCAATTCGAACGTCACCGGCGTGCCGTTGACGCGCGGCGTGTCGGCGAGGCCGAAGAGCTCCTGCAGCTTGACCGCAGCGACGATGGAGCCGTCGTCGCGGTAGTCGAGCTTCGCGCTGCGGCCGGACGGCAATGACAGCGTCGGCGGGCCGGGAAGCGGCTTGCGCTCGGGCTTCGGCGCGGCGACGCGGCCGACGGTCTGCTCGTGCAGGACGATGGCGCCGTACATGGCCCGCTCGACGATGCGCTCGCCGACTTGCGCGGTGTCGCGGTGCGTCGGCGCCAGCCACTCGCGCTCGATCGGGCGGGCGGCGCGCACGAGATCGCCGGTGATGTCGAGGACGACGAGGAACTCGCCGCTGCCGTCGTCGATGTCGCGCGCGAGCGTGGCGCCGGTGCCGGACGACAGTAGCAGTCGCGGCGACTTCGGCTCGCGGCGCTGCGCGACGCGGTCGGGATAGCCGGCCAGGAGGGCGCGGCGGAGAGTGGCGTCGTCGACGTGCTTGCGATAGTTGTCGCCGAGGACGCGGCGGGCCAGGGCAGACAATTCGCGCGCCTCTTCGCCGCAGAATTCGATGGCCTCGTCGGCGCCGTGCGCGTCGATGAGCACGCGCGCCAGGCGCGGGTGCAGCGGGAAGGCGCGAAGGCGATTGTCGGCGCGCAGCAAGCGAAGCAATTCGATGGCGGCGTCGATGCGCTCCTCCGGCGGCCGCTCGAACCACTCGAACGCCTTCGGATCGCCGCCCCAGGAAAGGATGTCGAGCACCGGCCCGGCCAGGTCGACGCGGCGCACCTCCGGCTCGCGATGCGGGCGAAGGATGTCGCGCTCGTCCCACAGGCGCGTGCAGCGCCCCGGCGCGGTGCGTCCGGCGCGGCCGGCGCGCTGGTCGGCGGAGTCGAGGGAGATGCGCTCGAGGACGAGATGATCGATCGCGGTCTCCGGATCGAAGCGCATGACCTTGTGCTTGCCGGAGTCGACGACCTCGGTGATGCCTTCGACGGTGAGCGAGGTCTCGGCAACGTTCGTGGCCAGGATGATTTTGCGCCGCGCGGCCGGCGCGAGCGCGCGCTCCTGGGCGTCGACGTCGAGCGTGCCGTGCAGCGGGAGCACAAGGGCGTCGATGCCGGCGAGCTGCGCGCGTGCCGCTTCGATCTCGCGCACGCCGGGAAGGAAGCAGAGGACGTCGCCACGTGTGTCGCGCACGGCCTCGGCGATGGTGGCGTTCGGGCGGTAGCGGATGTCGACGGCGAAGCGCCGCGCGCCGACGTCGAACACGCGCGCCCCGCCGAGGTAGGCGGCGACGTCCTCGGCCGCGATCGTCGCCGACATCACCACGAGGGCGAGGTCGTCGCGCGCCAGCATGGCCTGCTTCGCCAACGCCATGGCGAGGTCGGCGTGGATGCTGCGCTCGTGGAACTCGTCGAGGACGATGACGCCGAAGTCGCTCAGCAGCGGGTCCGATTGCAATCGCGCCGTGAGGATCCCCTCGGTGGCGACGAGCAATCGCGTTCTCGCGGAGAAGCGCCGCTCGAAGCGGATCTGCCACCCGATTTCCTCGCCGACCGTCCAGCCGCGCTCGGCAGCGATGCGTCGCGCCAGCGCGCGCGCCGCGACGCGGCGCGGCTGCAGCAGGATCGTCCGGCCGAGCCCGGCGAACGCAGGCGGAAGGCGCGTCGTTTTGCCGGCCCCAGGCGGCGCGACGACGACTGCGGCACGCGCCCGGCGCACGTGCGCGACGATCTCGCCGACGTGCTCGTCAATCGGGAGCGCCGCTTGCACCATCAATCGCATTATGGCGAACAAGAAGAACGACGACATCGACTACACCGCAGAGGGCGCCAACCCACCGCACGAGAAAACTGACGAGACTGCCCGCGGCTACGACGAGGCCGCCCACCGCGGCGGCGCCTACGGACTGCCGGAGGGACAAGGCGGCGTCTTCGGCACCACCGGCGGCGGCACGTACGGGAACGGATTTCAGGTCGAGGAGCGGCCGGTGGTGGGGGAGGGGGAGGGCGAGAAGTAGGTTGTTAGGTTCTTAGGTTCTTAGGTTCTTAGTTCTTAGTTCTTGGTTCTTAGTTCTTTGGATTCATGCGTCCTAAGAACATAAGAACCTAACAACCTAAGAACCAAGAACTAAGAACTAAGAACTAAGAACCAAGAACTACGACCCCCCCACCCTTCCCTCAATCTTCGCCATCTGCGCGGCCAGCGCGTCCAATCGCATCATCAGCGCGGAGTGCTTCACGTCCTCCTCCGACGGGCATTTGCGCTTCATCACGAACGCGCCGCCGGGCTCGAGGATGCATTCCTCCACCTCGTGCAGACCTTCGAAGCCCTGGCGCCGCGCCAGCGTGCGCAGCTCGGGCACGGTGATGAGCTCCTTTGCCAGCGCGTCCTTGCAGATGCGGCCCTCCTTCACCAGCACGCTCGGCTTTCCTTCGATGATCTGGTCGAGGCGGCGGTGCTTGAAGAGATAGCGCACGACCAGGTAATTCACGAAGAGCAGCGTGAACGCGCCGATCAGGCCGCCGGCGACGCTGTTGTCGTCGCCGATGATGGCATTCTGCACCGTGTTCGACAGCGACAGCAGCACCACCAGGTCGAACGGATTGAGCTGCGCCAGCTCGCGCTTGCCGAAGACGCGCAGCAGCAGCACGAGAAACACGTAGACGATGATCGGCCGCAGGATTTTCTCGGCGATCGGGATCGAGAGGATGAACATGTCGTGGACGATCTTGGACACGAAATCTCCTTTCACGGCTCCACGCGCAGCAGGTCGCGTCCGACGATGACCTTGCCGCGGAAGTGCGCCGCCGCGCGCTTGGCGAACGTCCCCTCAGCGTTCGCCGGGATCAGGTGGGTGAGCACGAGCGTCTTCACGCCCGCCGCGGCGGCCATGTCGCCGGCCTCCTCGGCGCTCGTGTGGTAGCTCATCAACTTCTTCGCGACCTCGGGCGTGTCGACTTTCAGGAAATGCTCCGGAAGGTACGCCTCCATCACCAGGACGTCGGCGCCCTTCGCGAACTTGACGAGGTTCGCGTTCGGCCGCGTGTCGCCGGAGACGACGATCGATTTGCCGCTGCAGTCGAAGCGGTAGCCGAAGGCCGGCACGACCGGACGATGATCGACCGCGAACGCCGTCACGCGGCAGACGCCGTCGTCGAGCACGACGCCTTCGCGCACGGTGTGGACTTTGATCGTCGCGCCGGCCGCGGGAAGGTCCTGCATGGCCCGGCGGATGCCGATGTCGGCGGCGAAGAACTCGCCCATCGCCTTCGCCAGCGCCTCCGTGCCGTCGGGGCCGTACAGCTGCAGCGGCGTGTCCTTGCGGCCGAACTGCCACGACGTGTTGAAGAGATCGGGCAGGCCGGCGGTGTGGTCGGAGTGCAGATGGGTGAGGAAGACCGCGCGCATCCGCTCGTAGCGGAGGTCCGTCGCGGCGATGCGCAGCGTCGCGCCGCGGCCGGCGTCGACGACGTACCAGCGGTCGCCGGCAACGATCGCGGTGGCCGCGCCGGCGTGCTGCGCGTCGGGCCGCGGGTAGCCGGTGCCGAGGAGAACGAGCGCGATGCTAAGAAAGGATCTCGTCATAGACGATCCGCGACCACGTCTCCATGTCGTCGCGCAACGCGGCCAGCTGCGCGCGCGACTTCCACTCGCCGTGCATCTTCTCGGTCTCCACGACGGCGACGTCGCGCGTGGTGCTGTCGAGCAGGAAGAGCGCGCCGAGGTGCACGCGTCCGACCTCGGTCGACTCGTCGTTGATCATGCCGGCGTAGTGCAGCTCGTAGCGGCCGCCGATGCGCACCTCCTCGCTGAGCTCCTGATTCAGCCCGTCGATGATCGTGTGGCCGGGATTGATGTGGCCGCCGATGCCGATGGAGATCATGTGGTGCAGCCGCTTCTCCGTCTGCTTGGCCGTGCGCCGGACGGTGAAGACGTCGTCGCCGTGGCGGATGACGACGTAGGGGATGATCTGCCGCCACTCCGGCGAGCGCTCCGCGCGCGGGCGGTCGATGAAGGTGTGGCGCTCGGCGACGAAGTCGAGCAGCGGCCAGGCGCTGTCGTCGCGAATGAGCTTGGCGGTGAGGAAGGGCCGCAGCAGCTCTGTCGCCACGACCATGACCTGCTCGCTCATCGCAGCGCCTCCAGCACGGCCTCGTGCAGCAGCGCGTTCGTGGAGAGACCGCTGCCGCCGTCGGCGCGGGCCTCGCCGCGCAGCGACGTGAATCGTCCGCCCGCTTCCTCGACGATGACCTGCACCGCGGCCATGTCCCAATGCGCGACCTCGGGCTCGACGGCGATCTCGATCGCTCCTTCGGCGACGAGCATGTGCGTCCAGAAGTCGCCGAAGCCGCGGGCGCGGCCGCAGCGGCGCTGCAGGGCCAGGAACTTCTCGCTGCGTTCCCCGAATCCGCCAATCTCGTCATAGCCGATCTGCGCGGCTTCGAATTCGGCGATCGACGACACGTGAATCGCCGCGCCGTTGCAGAACGCGCCGTCGCCGCGCGACGCCCACCACCGCCGCCCCAGCGCCGGCGCGGAGACGACGCCGACTTCGTTCTCCAAGGCGATGAGCGTGGCGAAGATGGGGATGCCGCGGATGAAGTTCTTCGTGGCGTCGATGGGGTCGATGATCCAGCGCCGCGTCGCGCCGCCGCGCGCGCCCAGCTCCTCGCCGAGGATGCCGTCGTGCGGGCGCTCCTGCCAGAGGTGGTCGACGATCATCTGCTCCACGGCCTCGTCGACCTCGGTCACCGGCGTGCGGTCGGCCTTCGTGCGCACGGCGAACTCGGCGCGGAAGTAGCGCATCGTGATTTCGTCGGCGCGGTCGGCGAGCGTGAGCGCGAGTTGGAGGTCGGGATTCACCGGCCTGAGGTTAGCATTGCGCCCGATGTTCTGGCCGCTCCTGTTTCTGCTCGCCACCGCGGATCAGCCCGTGTTCCATTGGGGCGGCGACGCCGAGGGGGGCGCGCCGTTCGTCGAGGCCGACCCGCGCGATCCGACGAAGCTGCGCGGCTTCGACGTCGAAGTCGCCGGCGAGATCGCCAAGAGCTTCGGCAAGCGGCCCGAGTTCGTGCAGGTCGCCTTCGCCGACATCGACCAGTCCGTGCAGCGCGGCGACTTCGAGATCGGCATGAGCGGGGTCGAGGACACGCCGGCGCGGCGGCAGGCGCTCGCCGCGACGATTCCGTACTTCGAGTTCCACGAAGTCCTCACCGTGCGCGAGGCCGACCGCGACCGCTTCAAGTCGCTCGCGGACCTGCGCGGCCATCGCGTCGGCACCCTCGGCGGCACGATCGCCTACGAGATCCTCCTCGACGCGGAGAAAAAGAACGGCGTCGTCTGCATCTCCTACGACGACGACGTCCATCCCTACTCGGATTTGCGCGAGGGCCGCCTCGACGCCGTGCTCCTCGACAACATCATCGCCGCGCGCTCCATGCGCCGGACGCCCGGCCTCTACACGCAGCCGGTGCCGGTGGCGACGGGGCACTACATCGGCGTCCTGGCGAAGGGGAACACGAAGCTGCGCGACCAGATCGACGACATCCTCCGCGCCCGCATGCGCGACGGGACGCTGGAGCGGATCTATCGCAAGTGGGGGATCTGGGACCGCTACCAGCCGGCGTTCTTCGCCGCGACGCTGGCCGCGCAGAAGACGAGGGAGGAAGCGGGGGCGCCGTCGACGGATCGCAAGAAGATCATCCTTGCCTACATCCCGGCGCTGCTGAGCGCCTCGGTGATGACGATCGTGCTGTCGTGCCTGGCGATGGCGCTGGCCATCGCCGCCGGCGTCTGCATCGCCAGCGGCCGCGTCTACGGCAACGCGCTCGTGCGCGGCGTGCTGACGACGTACGTCGAGGTCGTGCGCGGCACGCCCGTGCTGCTGCAGCTCTTCGTGCTGTACTACGGCCTCTCCGCGGTGATCCGCCTCCCCGCCTTCCTGGCCGCGCTCCTCGGCCTCGGCCTCAACTACGCCGCGTACGAGAGCGAGATCTACCGCGGCGCGCTGGAGTCGGTGCCGCGCGGGCAGCTCGAGGCGGCGCGCACGCTCGGCCTCTCCGAGCTGCAGGTGCTGCGCCTCGTGCGCGGGCCGCAGGCGTTCCGCTTCGCCCTGCCGCCGATGACGAACGACTTCGTGGCCCTGCTGAAGGACTCGTCGCTCGTCTCGGTGATCACGGTGATCGAGCTGACGAAGCAGACGCAGATCTTCGGCGCGAACATCGGCAGCTGGGTCGTGCCCGGCCTGATGTGCGCGGCGCTGTACCTGGTGCTGTCGCTGCCGCTGTCGCGGCTGGCCGGGGTTATGGAGATGCGATGGAAAGCCGCGACGGAATGAAAACCAGAAAACAGAAAACAGAAAACACAAGCGGTCGGTTTGTCGATTTCTGGTT
>JBKOUP010000506.1:0-8432 GCA_046723495.1 Acidobacteriota bacterium | reverse complement strand
TGGCGTCGTGGGCGCGCTCGAAGGCGTCCTGGTCGGGCATGGTGCCGAAGTTGTCGACGACGACCGCGCGCCCGCCCACGACGTCGATCAGGTGCCCCACCGACCACGGGGCCAGCACGCGGCCGCCGCCCGGCTGCTCGTGCAGAAATCGTGCGGCCTCGAACCACGGCTTGTACGCGCTGGCCACCGGCGGCTGCGGGTAGAGCATCCAGAGCGCGAACTGGATCGGCGGGATGAGGGCGACGGCGGCGAGGAGGAGGCGGTTTCGGCGTGACGCCTCGATCGCGCCGGCGATGGCGAGCATCGGAATGCTCACGCTCCAGAAGCGGCGCGACGTGATGGTCAGCAATAGATAGAGGATGGCGAACGCGGCCACACGCCACTCGCGCCGCAGGAGCGGCCAGACGAGGATCGCGCCCGCGCCGAGGCCGAAGGCGATCGATAGGAGGTCGTCGCCGTGCCCTTTCCAGAGCGGCTGGAACTCGCTGATGGTCTGCAGCCACTGCTCGCCGCCGAAGAAGCGCGAGCCGCCGAGAAGGGAGGCGGGGGCGGTGGGCGTCGCCAGGACGATGCAGGCGCCGGCGAGCAGAGCGAAGACGCGCGAGCCCCGCCAGGCCAGGTACGCGCACGCCACCGCCGCCGCGGCGAAGAGCGCCGCATGCGTCCAGCCGAGGAACCAGGCGTTGTCGGGGTATCCGGGCGGGCGGGTGGCGCGGTAGATCGCGATGGCGATCGCGCCGGTGCCGAAGGCGATCGCGCCCTCCCGTCCATCGCTCGTGAAAAAGAGGATGACGAAAGCGAGCGCGGCGGCGACGAGCAGCGCGGTCTGGACGAACATCGCCGCGGTCAGGGCAATGGCGAGCAGCCACGTCCGTCGCTCGATCACCCCCACCAGAATCGCGAAGACGAAGATCGGCTCGGTCCAATGATGATCGATGCTCCCCACAGACGACTGCGTCACGATGAACGGCGACGCCGCCAGCGCCGCGCCGGCCGCCACCGCCGCCACCCGCCCGTAGCGCCGGTCGATCCACGCGACCGCGAAGGCCACGAAGAGCGCGCCGCCGATCGGCGGGATCCACTTCACCCGCGCCAGCACCTCGGCCTGCGTGCTCGCGCCGGTCAGGTGCGCGAAGCCGCCGAGAACTCGGTCGTACAGCGGCGGCCAGGGGCAGAAGGCGTCGCGGTAGGGATCGAAGTCGACGAAGTGCGTCATCCGCTTGAGGTGGTACAGCTCGTCGACCGGCGCGAGCTGCCACGTCGCCGCGTTGCAAAGGCGCAGCAACAATGCGATGGCGAACGCGGCGGTGGCGAGAGCGATCCTCATGTTCACAGAATAAATTTACTTGCCATTTTGTCCCGCTTGCCGCACGCTGTTCAAAGTCGTCCAAATCGACAATTCGAGGGAGACCAGTTGCGAAAGACGTTGGCCGCGTCCGCGGCCTCTTTCTTGCTCGCTGTTGCTCTGTCCGGCGCTTCGCCGGATGCGGTCTCCACTCACTGCCGCGAGACTGAGGTTCCCCTCGACGAGACCCACACCGCCGCCCGTCTCGGCGACTGCGGCGATCCCTCCGCCCCGAATGCGCTCTGGCATCTCGACCGCATCGATCAGGCCGACGCCAATCTCGACGGCGTCTATCATCGCCGCCACGGCGGCGCCGGCAGCGTCGTCTACGTCATGGACACCGGCGTCATGGCCGCGCACGACGAGTTCGCCACCGCGGCCGGCCCGCGCGTGATCGCCGGCTTCGACGCGGCGAAGTCGGTGACGATCGGCGCTTCGCGCTGCTCGAGTGCGAACAAGTCGCTGGCGCCGTGCTACGCGAACTTCAACGAGCTCGTGGGCGCCTCGCACGGCACGAGCGTCGCGTCGCTCGTGGCCGGCGCGCGCGTCGGCGTGGCCCCCGAGGCCAGCATCGTGTCGGTTCGGGTCATGAACGAGTCGGCGCTGGCCACGACGCGCACCTACCTCGACGGGCTCAACGCCATCATCCGCCACGCCTGGGATCCGGCCACGCCGCCGTTCCAGACCGCGATCGTGAACATCAGCGGCTGGGTGCTGGAGCGCCTGCAGGGCAATCCCGACTCCGCGCCGGTGCCGTTCGCCGCGGTGGAGAAGAAGATCCGCGAGATGGTCGCGGGCGTCGACGCCGGCGGCAAGCCCGACCCGAACGGGAAGAAGTTCCTCTTCGTCGTGGCCGGGAACAACATCGACAACGGCTGCGGCCGCGGCGGGATCGTCGACCGCTTCCCCGCGATCCTCGGCCGCGCCATCGACGGCGTCATCACCGTCGGCGGGATGACCGAGGAGAACAGCTGGTGGCCGGGCGCCTGCCGCGGCGGCTTGGAGATCCTGGCGCCGTCGGAGGGCGTGCTCAGCGCCACGATCACGGCGAAGGACGAGTACCGCGGGACGCGGCCGAACCTCCGCTCCGGCACGTCGTTCGCGGCGCCGATCATCTCCGGCATCGCCGCGCGGCTGCTCTCGGAGCGTCCGTCGCTGACGCCGGCGGAGCTCGAGCGGACGATCGTGGCCACGCCCTCGCGCATCTTCAATCCCGACGCGCAGCACGCCGACGGCAGGGTCGCGTTCATGACGGACGCGCCGGCCGTGCAGACCGCAGGCGGCACCGACAAGCGCGAGCCGAAGGTGACGCCGGCGGCCGCGACGGCGGTGACGGCGGGCGGGCCGATGTCGTCGGCGGGCAATCGGCCGTAGGTTCTTAGGTTCTTGGTTCTCAGTTCTTAGTTCTTAGTTTCCCGACCCCATAACTAAGAACTAAGAACTAACAACTAAGAACCGCTATCATCCGCCCCCGCGAATGACCTCCTACGACTCCTCGTCCATCGAAGTTCTCACAGGCCTCGAGCCGGTGCGCAAGCGCCCCGGCATGTACACGAACACGGAGCGGCCGAACCACCTCGCCCAGGAGGTGATCGACAACTCCGCCGACGAAGCGATCGCCGGCTTCGCCAAGGAGATCGTCGTCACGCTGCACGACGACGGCTCGCTCACCGTCTCCGACGACGGCCGGGGCATGCCCGTCGACAAGCATGCCAAGGAAGGCGTCAGCGGCGTCGAAGTCATCCTCACCCGCCTCCACGCCGGGGCGAAGTTCACCGACAAGAACTACCGCTTCTCCGGCGGCCTGCACGGCGTCGGCGTCTCCGTCGTCAACGCCCTCTCGAAGAAACTGCAAGTGTGGGTGCGCCGCGACGGCAACGAGTACTTCATGTGGTACGCCGACGGAAAAAAGAAGCAGGAGCTGAAGGTTGCCGGGACGGTCGGGAAGCGCAACACCGGCACGACGATCCGCTTCTGGCCCGACGAGAAATTCTTCGACTCGCCGAAGTTCAGCGTGCCGCGGCTCAAGCACGGCATGCGCGCCAAGGCCGTCCTCGCGCCGGGGCTGCGCATGCGCTTCGTCAGCGAAGTCGATCCGGCCGAGAGCGAGGAGTGGTACTACGAGAACGGGCTGCCCGCGTACCTGATGTCGGAGCTCGCCGACGCGAGCACGCTCCCCGAGGAGCCGAACGTCGGGCATTTCAAGGGGACGAACGAGGAGGTCGACTGGGCCGTGGTCTGGCTGCCGGACGAGAGCGACCTCGTCACGGAATCGTACGTGAACCTGATCCCGACGACGCAGGGCGGCACGCACGTGAACGGCTTCCGCACCGGGCTCACCGAGGCCATTCGGCATTTCTGCGAGCTGCGCAATCTCCTGCCGCGCGGCGTGAAGCTGACCCCCGAGGACGTCTGGTCGCGCTGCAGCTACATCCTGTCGCTGCGCATGACCGAGCCGCAGTTCACCGGGCAGACGAAGGACCGCCTCTCCTCCCGCGAAGCCTCGGCGTTCGTGGCCGGCGTGACGCAGGACGCGTTCTCGCTCTGGCTGAACAACAACGTCGCCGACGGCGAGCGCATCGCCCAGGTCGCGGTCGCCGCGGCCATGACGCGCCTGCGCCAGGGAAAAAAGGTCGAGCGGAAGAAGATCGGCGCCGGCCCCGCGCTCCCCGGCAAGCTCGCCGACTGCACGTCGAGCGACCTCGGACAGACGGAGCTGTTCCTCGTCGAAGGCGACTCCGCCGGCGGCTCGGCCAAGCAGGCCCGCGACCGCGAGTTCCAGGCCATCATGCCCCTGCGCGGGAAAATCCTGAACACGTGGGAGGTCGATCCGAACGAGGTGCTCGGCTCGCAGGAGGTGCACGACATCGCCGTGGCCTTGGGCGTCGATCCCGGCTCGAACGATCTGAAGGGACTGCGCTACGGCAAGGTGTGCATCCTCGCCGACGCCGATTCCGACGGCGCGCACATCGCCACGCTCCTGACGGCGCTCTTCGTCCGCCACTTCCGCAAGCTGGTCGAGGAAGGGCACGTCTTCGTGGCCATGCCGCCGCTGTATCGGATCGACGTCGGCAAGAACGTCTACTACGCGCTCGACGATCACGAGCGCGACGGGATCCTCGATAAGATCGAAGCGGAAGGGCTCAAGGCCAAGCCGCACATCCAGCGCTTCAAAGGCCTCGGCGAGATGAACCCCACGCAGCTGCGCGAGACGACGATGTCGCCCGACACGCGGCGCCTCGTGCGCCTGACGCTCGACGCCGGCGACGGCGCGGACTCGGTCATCGATATGTTGCTCGCCAAGAAGCGTGCAGACGATCGCAAGCAGTGGCTGACGGAAGAGGGGAACAAGGCCGAGGTTTTGGAGTAGGGAACAGGGAACAGCTGACCGGTGACAGATCAGGATCGGCGTCACCTGTCACCTGTCACCTGTTCCCTGTTCCCTTAAACTGCACCCATGTTCCTCGTGCTCGCGGCGGCGGCGGCGATGTTCGTCAACGACGCGCAGTGCACTTCCTGCCACAAACCGATCGTGCGCACGTTCCACGACGTCGGGATGTCGAAGTCGTTCTACCGCCCGCGGCAGGACGACGTCATCGAGGACTTCTCGAAGCTTCCCTTCCGCCATGCGAAGTCGGGCGACGTGATGGAGCTGCGCTGGCGCGACGGGAAGCTGATCTTCCGCCGCGTGAACGGGCAAAGCGTGTTCGAGCAGCCGGTCGACTGGATCCTCGGCTCGGGCCACCACGCCCGCACGTACCTCTACCAGACGCCGAACGGCGAGCTCTATCAGCTGCCGCTCGCTTGGTACACGCAAATGCATGAGTGGGGGATGGCGCCCGGCTACGACCGCCCCGACCACGAGGGCGTGTTGCGCCGCGCGCGGCAGGAGTGCCTCTTCTGCCACAACGCGTATCTAGGGGACAGGGGACAGGGCACGGGTGACAGGGGCTATTGGAGCGATCAAACGTTTCCGGCGACGTTGCCCGAGGGCATCGGCTGCCAACGCTGCCACGGCCCCGGCTCCGAGCATGTGGCGCTGGCCTCGGCCGGCGCCGACAACGCGCAAGTCCGCGCGGCCATCGTGAACACGGGCCAACGCACCGACGTCTGTTACGAGTGCCACATGCAACCGTCGGTGGCGATCCCCGGCGTCCGCCGCTTCGATCGCGACATCTATTCCTATCGTCCCGGGCAGCCGCTGTCGCAATACCTGGAACGTCTAGACATCGTCGACGCCGAGATCCCGCATGGCGACCGCTTCGAGATCAACCACCATCCGTACCGCCTCGAGCAGAGCCGCTGCTTCAAGGAGAGCAACGGCCGGCTGTCGTGCCTGAGCTGCCACGATCCGCACCGCAAGACCGAGAACGTGTCGAACGTCTGCAAGCAGTGCCACACGAACGCGCACCGCGCGAACGAAAACTGCGCGACCTGCCACATGCCGAAACGGCGGACGCAGGACGTGGTGAAGGTCGTGATGACGGACCACCGCATCGGCATCTACCGCGATTTACCGGCGCTGCTTTCGCCGCGCCAGGAGCGCGACCCGGTGATCGCCGACATCGAGCTACCCGATCCGCTTTACCGCGCCGTCGCCGCGGTGCGCGCCGGATCGGCGCCGGCGGCGCGGCAGCTCGAGAAACTTCTCGCCGCGAAACCGTCGCCCCACATCGAGCCGTACTTCGACCTCGCCGCCGCCCAGTTGCGGCAGAAGCGCTACGACGCCGTCGAGGCGACGGCGCGCCTCATCCTGGCCCGCACCCCCGACCAGCCGCTGGCGCTGGAGTGGCTCGGCCTCGCGCGTGCGAACCGCGGCTTCCGCGACGAGGGGATCACCCTGCTGCGCAAGGCCGCCGCGCTCGATCCGCAGCGCGTGGAGACGCAGTACAACCTCGGCCTGCACACCACGGGCGAGGAAGCGATTCAGGCCTTCGAGCGCGCGGTCGCTGGGCGCCCGAACTTCGTCCTGGCCTGGTTCCACCTCGGACAAGAGCGCGCCGCCGCCGGCCGGCGCGACGCCGCCGTGGCCGCGTGGAAGCGCGCACTCGACATCGATCCGAAATTTGCCCGCGCCGCGGCGGCGCTGAAGGAGGCTTCGCATTAGCACCGCATTCGCCGGCCGCGCGCGGGTTGAAACCCGCGCCACATAATCCATGTGGTTCGGATTTCAATCCGCCCTGTCGGCCGATCAGCGAGACCTTCGGCTGCGAGCCGGGGAGGCTCAGTAGTCCGCGATCGCCAGCGCCCCGCCCTTCCACCCCGCGCGGAACGCCGCCGTCGTCGACGCCGCGTCCTTTTTCTGCGCCTTCAGCGCCTGGGCGAGCCCGTACAGCGAACGCGGATTGTTGCGGTTCCGTTCGACGTCGTCGCGGAAGACCCGCTCCGCCTCGGCCGGGCGTCCGGCGCGCAGCAGCGCGGCGCCGAGCGTCTCGCGCACCGGGTTCCACCAGTCCTGCGGCTCGTCGTAGTCGAGCGCGTCCTCCATCGCCGCCGCCTTGCGCAGCGCGGCGATGCCGTCGTCGGTCCGGCCCGAGGCGAGGGCGATGCGCCCGTCGAGCACCTGCGCGGCGAGCGCGCCGACGGCTTTGTACGAGTTCTGCAGCAGGCCGGTGTCGTCGGTGAGCTTGGCGAGATATGCGTCCATCGCCTTGCGGTCCGACGCCGCGCCGCTGACGTTGCCGAGCTGCGCGAGCGCGCTGCCGTGCGCGTAGAGCCAGAGCACCGCGGAGAGCGGGCCGGCCTCGACCGGCTTCGTCTTCAGCACCTCGCGCCAGCGGCCGAAGCGCGTCAGCACCTGCACCGGATACGCGGCCGCGACCTCGATCGGCGGCATCTCCTTGAGCATCGGCACGAGGTGCTCGGCCACGTCGTTGGCCAGCCTCATGGCCTCGGCGAAGTTGCCGTTCATCGCGTTCGAGGCCGCGCCGAACTGCAGGTTGTGGTTGTAATACATCATCGCGTAGACGCTCTCGCCGCCGTTCTTCTTGATGAAGTCGCGGTCGACGGCGGCGGCGCGCGCGTTCGCATCGGCGGCCGCGGCGTAGTTGCCGGTGCGCTGGTAGACGTGCGCGGGCATGTGCACGAGGTGTCCGGCCGCGGGGGCGAGCTTCGGCAGGCGCTGGGCGCTGGCGGCGGCGCGCTCGGGATGCGGCGAGGCCTCGAGGAGGTGGATGAGGTAGTGGTTCGCGCCGAGGTGATTGGGATTGCGGCGGAGGACCTTCTGCACCTGCGCGATGGCCTGCTCGGTGCCGGCAGCCGGGCGGCCGTCGCGCGACCAGAACTTCCACGGACGGAGGTCCATGATGCTCTCGGCGTCGAGCACGGCGATGTCGTCGTCGGCCGGATACTTCTTCGCCAGCGCGTCCATGGCCGCGCTGTAGCCGGCGGCGAGCTTCTTCAGATCCGCTTGCGGATCGTTCGTGTAGCGCTTCGCCAGCGCGGCGACGAGGTCGCGCTCCTTGGCCGTGGCATGCGCGAGATGCTTCTCCGCTTCGTGCACGGCGTCGTAGGCCTTCTTCTCGCGGTCGGGATCGACGTCCATGTTGATGTTCGGCCCGAGCGCGAGCGCCGCACCCCAATAGCCCATGGCCAGCTCCGGATCGCGGCGCGTGGCCTCGTTGAACGAGGCGATGGCCTTCTCGTGATTGAAGGCGTAGACGTACTTCATCCCCTGATCGAAGTAGGACTGGGCCGTGGCGTCGCCCGTCGAGACCTTCCAGTGCTGCGCGCCGAGACCGGGATCGAGCGCGAGAAGGACGGCTAACATTACGTGCATGGTGCGAATGATACGTTCGATCCCCATCCTCCGGATTTTCGACGAGGCCAAGGCGCGCGAGTTCTATCTCGACTTCCTCGGCTTCGCCGTCGATTGGGAGCACCGCTTCGACGCCGGCCTTCCGCTGTACATGCAGGTGTCGCGCGACGGCTGCGTGCTCCACCTCTCCGAGCACTACGGCGACGCCACTCCCGGCGGCGCGATCCGCATCGACACGACGGAGCTCGACGCCTTCCACGCCGAGCTGGCGGCGAAGCAGTACAAATACGCGCGGCCCGACATCGACAAGCAGCCGTGGGGGAGGGAGGT
>JBKOUP010000138.1:0-6083 GCA_046723495.1 Acidobacteriota bacterium | reverse complement strand
GATCTTCACGTCGCTCAGGGCCGTGCTGGCGGCGAGGATCTTCTGGATGCGGTCGGTCTCGACGGAAATGAACCCCTCGGCCGGATCGTCCGCCGGCGGCGCCGGCTCCTCGACCTTCACCTCCGGCGTGGCCGGCTGGGCGGGCGGGACGGGCGGCGGCGCAGGGGCGGCGACCGCCATCTCCGCCAGCGGCAGGTCGGAGATCGCCGGCGCGTCGGCCACCTCGCTCTTCGGCAGGCGGAGGTCCGACGGCTCGTTCGCCACCGCCGTCGGCGCGCTCGCCGCCGGCAGCGGCGCGAGCTTCGGCCCAGGCAGCGACGACGTCGCCGGCGGCTCGGCACTGCGCATCAGCTCCGAGTCCGTCGGCACGTCCGCGTCCATCAGGCGCTCGCGCACGCGCAGCTTCGCATCGCCGAACAGGCGCAGCTGCGCGCCGCGCGCGGCGTCGTTGAGGTACGTATCGCTCGTGTCGCAGTGGCAGGGGCCGATGCGGTCCGGCTCGTAGCGCTGGTCGTTGCGCTTGGTGCGGTAGAAATCGACCACGGCCAGGTTGTGCTGGATGGCGGCGTTGCGGGCGCGCTCGCAGTCGCTCTGCGTGGCGAAGCGATTGACCCCGGAGAGCTCGATGAAGCCGCGCGTGTCCGGACGGTACACCTGCATGTGGTAGTGGAAGCCGGCGCAGGGAGCGGTCGACGGCGGGCAGAGCAGGGCCTGACCGAAAGCCGGGCCCGCCACCGCCACCGCCAGAACGCCGAGGAAACGCATCGAGAACGTGGCGCGATTATACGAGTTCAACGCCGGCCGCCTTTCGTTCGTACCGGTTGCGAACGAAAGGAGAACCTTCCATGAACAAGAAGTACCTGACCATCGCGGCCGTCGTAGCGACGCTGGCCCTCGTCGCGGCGCCGTTCGCCCTCGCCCAGCGCATGCACGCCGGGCCTCACGGCGGAGCGGGCGAGCTCGGCGGAGTCATGTTCCTCGGCCACCTCCAGCACGCCAAGGCCGCCCTCGGCCTCTCCGACCAGCAGGTCACCGACATCGAGACCATCTTCAAGGACCTGCGGACGCAGAACCAGCAGTACCGCCAGTCGCTGCACGGCACGATGAAGGACGTCATGACCACGCTGATCAACAACCCGAACGACGTCGCCGCCGCGCAGGCGCTCCTCGACAAGCAGGAAGCGACCGAACATCAGATGAAGTCGAACGCGCTGACGGCGGCCTCGAAGGCCCTCAACGTGCTGACGCCCGAGCAGCGCACGAAGCTCGGCGAGCTCCTGGCCGAGCGGCACGCGCACATGGGGATGATGAAGTAACGATGGAGATCGCGGCCGGTGAATTTTTCGAGGGGCTCGTCAACGGGCCCCTCGGGCTCGATCGTCTAAGCTGGTTGGTGAAGGCAGGGTCGGAACGCCTGGAACAGCCCGCCGCGGACGTTTTCGAGCAGCGCGCCATCGACGCCGTCAAAGGCGGCGACGCGTCGGCCTACGACTACCTCGTGTCAAAATACATGAAGCGAGTGGTGTCGATCGCTTGGGGCATCGTCCGCAACGCCCACGATGCCGAGGACCTCGCGCAGGAGGCCTTCGTCAAGGCGTACGAGACCATCGGCCGCTTCAAGACGGGACAACCATTCGGACCGTGGATCTATCGCATCGTGACGAACCTGGCATTGGACGTGGTCAAGCATCGCAAGCGCTTCCGCCACGAAGAGCTGCGCGACATCGAGCCGGCTGCCCGCCGCGACGAGGCCGACCTGCCCGCCCAGTCGGGCGAGCTGGCCGCGCGCATCGACGAGGCCATCGAGTCGCTGCCGGAGATGCAGCGCATCGTGGCCCGGCTCTACCTCGTCGAGGAGTTCGGCCACGCCGAGATCGCGGAGATGACGAACTTGAGCGAGGGAACGGTGCGCTCGCACCTCTCCCTCGCCCGCGGCAAGCTCAAAGACAAATTGAGCGATCTGTACGGAGAAGGCCATGAGTGACGACAACTTCCTGGAGCGGCTGCGCGGCGACGCGCGCCGGCTGCGCTACGAGCCCGACGACTTCGCCATCGTGCGCCTGCAGGCGCGCGTGCGCGAGCGCATCGCCGCCCGGCCGACGGTGAGCACCTTTCTGGTCTCGTGGTTCCGGCCGCTGGTGTCCACGCTGGCGGTGCTCTCGCTGGCGGCGGCGCTGAGCACGGCCTACGTCGTCCAGCGCGACCAGCCCACGGTCGATTCCATGGCCTCGAGCTCCGTCGAGATCACGGTGGACGGAGCGACGTACAGTGTCGACTAGCCCCCGCGCCGTCGCGGCGTTGCTCATCGTCGGTGCCCTCTTCGCGGGCATCGTCCTCGGCATAGCCGGCGACCGCGCCTGGCTGTGGCACACCCACCAGTTCGTGCCGCGGCATGCGCCGCGCTTCATGTCCGACCGCCTCGTCGATCACCTCGACCACCAGCTTCACTTCACCCCGCAGCAGAAGGAGGCGGTGAAGCAGGTCGTCGAGCGCCACCGCGCGCGCATCGAAGCCATCTCCGCGACGATCCGCCCGCAGATGCGCGCGGAGATCGACTCGACGAACGCCGAGATCGACAGGCTCCTCACGCCCGAGCAGCGCACCCGGTTCCACGAGCTGCAGCAGCGGCGCCTGATCCACCGCGGCGGGCGGGGCATGGAACACGGCTTGCCTCCGCCGCCGCCGGATGTTCACTGACGGGACGGCCTGGCGCAGCGAATCGGCGGCGGCGGTGCTGCGCCGGTCGGCGACGTGGGAGCTCGCCGCCGCCGGCGTCGTGTTGCTGATCACCGCGGTGCTCGTGAGCCTGCCGTCACCCCGTTAGTTGAAGCTGATGATCGGCGCGGAGATCTTCATGGTCGTCCCGTACGTGTAATTGACGCCGCCGTACGAGACCTGGATGTCGTCACCGGGATACGCGGTGAAAAAGCTGCTCGTGTACCGCTCACAGCTCAACGAGCCCTGATTGCCGTTGTGGATGAAGATCGTCTCGTAGTAGGACACCGATCCGTTGTGACGCACGGTGACGCTCGCGAAGATGCCATTCAGCGAGTATGCGCTCGGGTCGTTGAAGTCGACCCAAAGTTGCACCATCCATGGATAGCCGGAGAGATCGCTCGGGACGGTCATCGAGTAATCGACCGATCCACTGCCGACGTTGAACTGATTTGAGCCGTAGCTCGCGCACGACGAGACGTCGGCGACGTTGCCCGACTCGCTGCCGCAGCTCGTGCTGAAAAAGAAAAAGCTGGTGAGAAAGAGCTCCTCCCGATCCGGACAGGTGGCGAAGGCACTGGTCATGGGGTAAAGCAGCAAAGAGAGAGCTAACAAAATCCTGAGATATTTCATGTTTCCTCCATGGATGCAGCGATATAGGAGGAAGTACAGAAATACGAAAGGTCAGCGATCACAGCCGGAACGTTCGAAGTGAACGTTTATCGCGCCGAGTCGGGGCGCACGCGCAGGAAGAACGTGCAGGCCTTCCCCGTCTTCGACTCCACCCACACCGAGCCCGAATGCGCGACGGCGAACTCGCGCACCTTGAACAGGCCGCGGCCGGTGCGCTCCGGCGCCTGCGGGTTCCAGGTGAAGGCCGGCTCGAAGATCTGCGTGCGCAGCTCCTCCGGCACGACCGGGCCGTTGTCCATGACGAAGAACAGCAGCAGCGGGCGGCCCTTGTGCTCCATCCAGCGCACGCCGATGACGACCTGCCCGCCCGCCGGCACGTAGTGCAGCGAGTTGTCCATGAGGATGCCGAGGGCGTCGGCGAGCTGGTCGTGGTTGCGGAAGCGCTCCTCCAGGTCGGGGACGTCGACCTGCAGGTGAATGCCCTTGAGCTCGGCAAACTGCTGGAAGCGGCCGGCCACGGTGTGCACGACGTCGGTGACCTTCGGCACGCGCGTCTCCGGCGCCGGCTCCTCGACCTCGGGGGCCATCTCCAGCGACGAGAGGATCTGGTCGATCGTCGCCGCGGCGTCGTCGAGCAGCGGATCGCCGTTGCGCTTGCGCGACGCGGCGAGCACCGAGTCGTGCAGGAAACGCATCGGCATCAGCACTGTCTCCCGGACGAAGGCGACGAACGACGCGTGGGCCTCGTTCGCCGAGTCGGCCGGACGGAAGACCAGCACCGCGCCGCTCGCGCCGCCGGAGAGCGGGACGAGCGAGTAGATGATGTTCTGGTTGCCGATGTGCAGCGCCGAGGTGGCCGGCACGGAGAGCTCGGCGATGTGCAGCTTGGCCAGTGTCTCGATCTGCTTGACCGTGCCGAGGTCCGCCTGGGCCACGCCGAAGAGCTTCTTCGCCTGCGAGGTCACGAACTTCACGCTGCGGTCAGGCCCGAGGACGATCGAGGCCACGCCGGCGGCGATGAGGACGTTGGCGACGCTCGTGATGGCCGGCGAGGCCGACTCGACGGGGAAGGGAACGACGGGCGCTTTCGGGAAGGGATCCTCGGCGATGGCAGGCGCGGTGGCTTGCTGGGCAGATCCCTCGCCCCGCGAAGCGGGGAGAGGGTGGCGCCCTTCGCTACGCTTCAGGACAGGCTCCGCGCCGGGTGAGGGGCGCTCCGGCTCAACCGTCGCCACGGGCGGCACGGCAGTCTTCCCGCTTTCCGTCTTCGCCTTTGGTTTGCGCGGCTTATCGCATCGCTCGCACAGGATGCCGTCCGAGATCGCCGCACCGCACATGAAACACTTCGAGGCCATACGAGGGTCAACGATCTTAGCGCAAAATCGGGGTAGACTCCGCGCCCGCCATGGAAAAAATCGTCGTCATCGGCGCCGGGACGATGGGCAACGGCATCGCCCACGTCGCGGCGGCATCGGGCTTTCGCGTCACCCTCATCGACGTCGGCGACGAGGTTCTCCGCCGCGCCGTCGACACGATCTCCGCGAATCTCCAGCGCGGCGTCGACAAGGGCAAGATGACCGCCGAGGAGAAGCAGGCCATCCTCGGCCGCATCACGTCTGCGACCGGCGACGCCGCCATCGCCGAGGCCGACATCGTCATCGAGGCCATCGTCGAGAACCTGGCCGCGAAAGTGAGCCTCTTCGAGAAGCTCGACCGCATCGCCAAACCGGAGTGCCTCCTGGCCTCGAACACGTCGTCGATCTCGATCACGAAAATCGCCGCGGCCACGAAGCGGCCGGAAAAAGTCATCGGCATGCACTTCATGAATCCCGTGCCGGTGATGACCCTCGTCGAGATCATCCGCGGCATCGCCACCTCGAACGACGCGTACGCGAAAACCGAGGATCTGGCCAAGCGCATGGGAAAGACGCCGGTCGAGGCAAACGACTCTCCCGGCTTCGTCTCCAACCGCGTGCTCATGCCGATGATCAACGAGGCCATCTTCGCGCTCTACGAAGGCGTGGCCACCGCCGAATCGATCGACAGCGTGATGAAACTGGGCATGAATCACCCGATGGGCCCGCTGACGCTCGCCGACTTCGTCGGCCTCGACGTCTGCCTGGCCGTGATGCGCGTGCTCGAAGAAGGCTTCGGCGATCCGAAGTACCGGCCGTGTCCGTTGTTGGTGAAGATGGTCGATGCGGGATGGCTGGGGAGAAAATCGGGGAAGGGATTTTATCAATATGGGAAGTAGGCCACGGAATTTCGAATTTCGAATTGCGAATGAAGAATTGAGAAAACGGGAGACTGTCGGCAAATGCACTCCCAAATTCTCAATTCTGCATTCGAAATTCGAAATTCGAATTTCCGTGGCGGGATGACGCGCCTCTCTCCTCGTGTTTTAATCCGCACTCAACCATGCTCTGCCAAACCTGCAGCGCCCTCAACGACGACGACCGCGAGTTCTGCTATCGCTGCCAGAACAAGCTCATGGTCCTCTCCGGCGTCACCTCCTTCGAAGAGGAGGAGATCGAGGACTACGAGGAAGAAGAGGACCTTTCCCTCGACGAACACCTGCTGGAGCGCGTCTCCGCGCTCGAGGAGATCGTCAAGCGCTCCGCGGAGACCCTGCGCACCGTCGTCGAGGCCGTGCAGAAGCACGAGCGCTCCAACTTCATCAACCAGACCGGCCTCCTCTCCGTGAAGGAGCTCCTGGAGAAGAAGAACCTCGTCTC
>JBKOUP010000225.1:0-33288 GCA_046723495.1 Acidobacteriota bacterium | reverse complement strand
GAGTTCGACGCCATGGACTTCGACGACCTCATCGGCAACTACGTCCGGCTCCTGCGCGAGCACGAGGACGTCCGCGACGAGATCCACGCCCGCTTCCGGCACATCCTCGTCGACGAATACCAGGACACGAACCGGGCCCAGTACGCGCTGATCAAGGCGCTGTCGGGGCCGCGCGGGAACATCGTCGCCGTCGGCGACGAGGACCAGTCGATCTACCGCTTCCGCGGCGCCGACATCAACAACATCCTGAACTTCGAGCGCGACTTCCCCGGCGCGCGCATCGTGAAGCTCGAGCAGAACTACCGCTCCACCGGGAACATCCTCGATGCCGCCACGGGCGTGGTCGAGCACAACGAGGCCCGCAAGGGAAAAAAGCTCTTCACCACCGCCGGCAGCGGCGAGAAGGTGCGCGTCGTGGCCTGCTCGACGGACCGCGAGGAGGCGCAGTTCGTCCTGGAGCGGATCAACGCCCAGCGCTCGCGCTACCAGCTCACCGACGTGGCGGTGCTCTTCCGGATGAACGCGCAGTCGCGGCCGTTCGAGGAGGAGCTGCTGCGCGCGAACCTTCCCTACGTCGTCGTCGGCGGCGTGAAGTTCTACGAGCGCGCGGAGATCAAGGACATCCTCGCCTACCTGCGCCTGACCGTTCGTCCGCATGACACACCATCGATCGAGCGCGTCATCAACACTCCGTCACGCGGCATCGGCGATACGACCCTCGCCGCGCTCGACGACGCCGCCAAGGCGCAGAACGTCTCGCTCTGGACGATCATCGAAGGCGACCTCGGATTTCTCCCGACGCGCGCGGCGAAGGCGGTGCGCGAGTTCCGCGAGATCGTCAACGACCTCCAGCGCGCCGCGCAGCATCCGCTGCCGGAGCTCTTCGACTACCTCCTTCTCCGCACCGGCTACCGGCGCATGCTGCAGGAGTCGCGCGACCTTCAGGACGAGACGCGACTGCAGAACATCGACGAGCTCTTGAGCTCCGCGCGCGAGTTCTCGGAGCAGAACCCCGGCGCGCAGCTCGGCGACTACCTCGACTCCATCACGCTGATGTCGGACGTCGACCGCTACGAGTCGCAGAAGGGCGTGACGCTGATGACGCTGCACGCCGCGAAGGGGCTCGAGTTCAAGGTCGTCTTTCTGGCGGGGATGGAGGAGGGCATCCTGCCGCACTCGCAGTCGCAGGAGGAAGAGGACGACATCGAGGAGGAGCGGCGCCTCTGCTACGTCGGCATGACCCGGGCCCGCGAGCAGCTCTACTGCCTCCACTCGCGGGAGCGGCGGCTGCACGGGCAGTTCCGCGACCAGTTGCCATCGACGTTCCTGGGCGAGATTCCGGAAGAGGTGACGGAAGAGCTGCGCACTGGGCGGGCGCGGCCGGCGCCGCAGACGTCGTGGCGCGACCGGCCGATGCGTCCCCCGCAGGCGCCGCAGCGGCTGGCGTCGACGGCGAACACGCTGCAGTCGTTCTTCGGCGGGCCGGTGAAGCTCGATCCCGCCACGATCAAGACGGCCGCCGCGCCGGCGGCACCGGCGGCGCAGCTCAAGCGCGGGCAGCGCGTGCGCCACGCGCAGTTCGGCGACGGGGTCATCCTGACGATGGAAGGCGACGGTCCCGACGCCAAGCTGACGGTGTACTTCGATCGCGCCGGATCGAAGAAGTTCATCGCCAAGTACGCGAAGCTGACGCGGATCTGATCGTCGTGCGCGAGTGCGCTCAACGCGCCGCGCGCCGCCGCGGCGGCTGGCCGACGCGCTCGATCGTCGTGGCGAACGCGCGCGAGACGTCCGTGTCGCCGATGGCCTCGAACGCGGCCGTGACGCCGCCGGGGCTCGGCGCCAGCGACGGCGTGTACTTCGTCGGCAGCTCCGGCGCGAGGTCGAGCGGCGCCGACTCGATCGGAAGTCCGTTCGCGTCGACGTGCTCGTAGACGACGGTCGCGCCGGCGGTGTAGCCGTCGCGCACGGTCCACGCCGTGGCGAACGATGCGCCGTCCCACGCCGCGTCGACGTCGGCGATCAGTCCTCTCTGCAGCGTGAAGATGCCGCGCGCGTTCGTCAGCGGCGTGCCGTCGCTGTCGAGGAGCATCTCGTTCACGGTGAACTGGTTCTCGACCCAGGCCAGCAGAAAACGGTCCGCGCCCGCTGCGAGGGCGAGATCGGGGACGAAGCCGCCGTTCCAGATCAGCTTCGTGTCGACGACCACTCCCGCCGCGGTGAGGCGCGTTTCGTAGAGCTGCGACGACGGCGGCCCCGGCGGCGGGATGATGATCGGGTTGTGCGGATCCTCGGCCCACACGACGATGTACTTCGAGCCGTTCCAGACGACGTGTGGGGATCCGGGAATCGCGAAGTGGGGAGGTCCGAGCGACAACGTGATCGGCTTGGCATCGAGGACGGCGCCCTCCGCCGAGACGCGCACGCCGCGCACGGTCAGCTGGTCGTCGGGAAAGACGACGAGCCAGTTCGTGCCGTCGGAGGCGACGGCGATCGTCGGCTCGGCCGAGGTGAAGACCGGCAGGGTGCTCGAGGCGATGAGGAACGGCACGTCGAGCGGCACGCCGAGAAACGACACGCGCCGGCCCATGATCCGGAACGTCCTGTCCTGGTCGAACGGATCGAGCTGCTGCTCGCGCCAGACGACGAGGAAGGCGTCGCGGCCGCGCGCGGCCTCCGGCGATTGCTGGTCGAACTGGTTCGCCGGAGCGATCGTCGTCGGCGCGCTGCCGACGATGCCGCCGGCGATGGCCGGATTCGGGTAGCGCGCGCGCCAGACGGCCAGCGGACCGTTCGGGCCGGCGGCGAGCTGGACGTGGCGCTCGAGCGCGGCGCTCTGCGAGACGAGGTGCACGGGCGCGGCGGCGAGGTCGTCGAACGAGCGGACGGCGCGCGAGACGACGTCGGAGTAGAGCGTGCCGCTTCCCCAGACCACCGCGGTCGTCGCGCCGTTCGAGGCGAAGAGCGGCGCGGTGCCGCCGGCGGGATCGAGCACGATCGGCGCGGCGTCGAGGAGCACGCCGTCCGACGACACGCGCACGGCGCGGAGATCGGGCGGCCATTGATAGCCGATCAGGAACTCGCCGCCGTCCCAACCCGCGGAGATCGAGCCGTCGCCGCAGGGGCAAAACCCGGCGTCGGCGGCAACCTGCACGGCCCCGTGCAACTGCGCGGCGCTGCTGCTGTCGAAGAGGCGGTATTCGACGACGCGGCCGCTCTGCGTAGTCGAGAGGTTCGCGACGAGGACGTGGCCGTTGCCGTACGCCGCGGCGATGACGGAGCCCGGAAGATCGAACAGCTTCTCCTCGGTCACCGCGCCGCTGCTGGACACCGTCGTCAGCACGACCGCCGAGTTGCAGATGACGTTCGTGCACGTCACCTGAAAGGCGGCGAACTGATAGCTCCCGTTGGGCAGAACCCAAATCGACGAGATCTGCCGGTCCGAGGTGAGCGGCACCGTCTGCGCGATCTTGCCGTCGGGCGTGAGAATCGCCGCATGGAAGCTGGTGTCCGTGTACAGCAGAAGGAAGTTCGAGCCGTTCGAGGCCAGCGCGAGCGGAGGCCCGAAGTTCGTCAGGACCGACGGAGGGCCGGCAGGCGCGCCATCGGCATCGAGCGGCATGGCCGACACCTTCGTGAAATCGGTCCAGACAGCCAGATACCCGGCGCCGTTGCGCGCGAGCTTCGCGGAATACGCGAGCGGGGCAAGCCGCCGGCCGGCCGGCGCGGCGGCAGTGCCGTCGGCGTTGAGCCGCGACGCGTAGAGCGCCGGCGGATGCGCGCCCTGGAAGAGGTCGAGGCCGGAGCGCTCGTCGGACCAGATGGTGACGAAGTCGGTGCCGTTCGAGGCGACGTCGAACGGCATCTGCCGGTACGGAGCATTGGTGAGCACGACGGGCGCCAGCGGCGTGGCCGCGACCGCGGTCGTCGCAAGGAAGAGGAGCGAGAGCAATGTTTTCATGTGGGAGTTATCGGGAGGCGCGCCGGCGCGGGATGACGCCGAGGCGATTCAGATTGCGGATGAAGATGCGCGGCGCGCCGCCGAACTGCGGCTCGGGCGCCGGGCGGACGTAGGCGATGGCGACGCCGGCAGCGGTGGAGGCGATGTCGGGCTGCGACACCGCCACGCCGGCGGGGGTGACGTCGAAGCCGTCGATCGGAATGGCGTCGCCGCCGGAGAAGTCGAGGCGCTCGCCGTGCAACTGGTGCAAGTCGGGGTCGGTCCAGATGGCGACGTACTCGCTGCCGCTCCAGGCCACGCCGGCGTTGTCGAACGCGCCGTTGTAGATCTTCGGCAGCGTGCGGCACGTCAGCGTCTGCGGATCGCCGCCGAGCGTGCCGTCGGCGCGCAGCGTCGTGGCGTAGACGCAGCCGGCGGTGGTCCAAACCAGCGCGGCGTCGGCGCCGTCGGTAGCGAGGCCGAGGCTGGAGACGGGGATCAGCTTGTCCCAAACCACGATCGGCTCGCGGTCGATCGGTCCGTCGCTGCCGGCGCGAACGGCGTACACGCGGATCCTCGGCGGCGGCGGCGGCGAGATCAGGCAGCTGCAGAAGAGCTCGTCGAGCCAGGCGATGACGAAGTTCTTTCCGTTCCACACCACGCTCGGCGTGGCCGCCAGGTGACCGTCCGGCTGGCTGAGGACGAGCGGTGTGGCGTCGAGCAGCTTGCCGTCCTGCGAAATGCGCGCGCCGTGGATGGCGCCGCTGCCGTACTCGGGCCAGATCGCGAGAAAGTTCCTGCCGTCGAAGGCGATGGAGATCGTGCGCGTCAGTTCGGAGATCGACAGCTCGTCGAAGGCGAGGCGGAACGGCTCGGCGTCGAGCGGCGTGCCGTCGAGGGCCAGCCGTTTGGCGAGGAAGCCGAGCTTGTTGTCGACCACCGCCTCCCACGCCACGAGGTAGCTGTTGCTGCCGCGGCCGATGGCGAGCGCGGGCGGGTAGTACGCATTCCACGGCGCGACGTCGGCGACGTGCGTGATCGCGCCGCCGACGGGCTGCACCATCAGCGACGGCGCCGGCGTGAATTCGAACCAGGCCGTGAAGCCCGCTTCGCTGGCGGCGAGGTGCGGGCTGGCCTGCTGCCGCGACGACATGGCCACGGAACGCTCCTCCGCCGAGGGCAACTGCGCGAACGACGTCGCGGCGCGGACGAAGACGTCGGAGTCGGTCAAGGTCACGACGTTCCGCGCTTCGAGCACGCCGGCGGCGCTGCGCGCGAAGAACAGCGGCGCGGGATCGGCGACCACCGCGTGCTCGACGACTTGTCCGTTCGCGCTGAGGCGCCAGCTCTGGCCGGCGAACGCGACGAGAAACTCGTGTCCGTCCCAGCCGGTGCTGAGCCCGTAGAACGATGCGGAATTCGCGAGCAGCGCCGGCCCGGCCAGCAGATGCCCCGTGAAGTCGACGATCTCGTAGCGGACGGAGAACTGGTCGGCTCTCGGATCGTTCCAGGCCAGGAGCAGCCGGCCGTCGTCCGTGGCGCTGCCGGCGACCTGCGTGCCGTAGCTGACGTCGCTGCGCAGGGAATGCGTCACCACACCGCTCGTGGCGTCGACGTGCTCGAGTTCGATGTGCTGCGCGCACGGTCCCACGCAGTCCGCCCACGTCGCGGCGAAGAAGTAGCTCCCGTCCGGCGCCGCGCCGATCTGAGAAACGCCGCTGAGCTGATGCCCGACGTGCTGCCGCGTCACGCTGCCGTCGAAGCCGACGAGGAAGACTTCGCCGCTGGCGTCGACGGTGAGGACGTTGCTGCGGTTCGTGCCGATGGCCAGCGACGGTCCGCCGAGATCGAGGTGGATCGGCGGCCCGAGCGGCTTGCCGTCGTCGTCGAGAAGCTGCTCGAAGCTGATGCCCTCGACGTCGTAGATGAGCACGTACGACGTGCCGTTCCAGACGATCTGCCCCTCGGCGTCGTCGACGAGCTTGTGGCCGGGCGGATCGGTCGGATGGCCGTTCGCGTCGACGCGGCCGGCATAGAGCGCGGCACGGCGGCCGCTGGCGGCGGAGTTGCGCTGGTCGTTCCAGAGCACGAGGTAGTCGCGCCCGTTCGAGGCGACGCTGGCGACGATCTGGCCGAGGGCGGCATTGCCGAACGCCGGATCGCCGACCGGAATCTCCGGTCCGAGGATGGCGGGCGCGGCAGCGAGGGTCGAAGAGAAGAGGAGAGCGAGGAGAGGGATCATCGTTCGGGGCACACCGCAACTACGGCCCCGAACGACAATCCGTTGGGAATCAATGTTCCCGCAAGGAGCTGGGGGCGTTCGGATTTGCCTCTTCGTTCACACCGATGCCGAGCTGATCGACCATCTCGCCGCCGAGCCAGCCGGTGACGAGGGCGATGCCGACCGCGACCGCGGAGAGGACGATGGCCATCGTCGCCGGCGTCGACGGATCGCCGCGCCGGACCCACCAGCTCACGGCGAAGAGCGCCGCCACGATCACGTTCCCGATGCCGTGCCACGCGCCGAGGCGCTTCGCGCGCGTGCCGCCGGGGATGCCGAGCCAGTCGATGAGGCCGAACACCGCCGCGAGCAGCGCGCCGATGACGCCGGCGAAAATCATCCAGTACGCGACGCGCGCGAGCTCGCCGCGGTTCGTGATCAGGTAGGCGATGTCGAAGAACAGCGACGTCGCCAGAAGGCCCAGTGGAAAAACGATGAGCATCTGGTGAATGGGATGTCCTAAGAGTTTCGCTTTTGCTTCCATAATAAAAACGAAACGGCTGCAAAGAGCGCACCTCCGGCGAGCCACCATTCGCGCTTTTTGTTGAGCTCGAGCTCGATCGAAAGCGGGCGCGAGCGGTCGTCGAAGACGCCGTGCGCGCCGTGGTCGCCGGGCAGCGGCGCGTGGAGGTTGTTCGCGCGGTTCGGGTCCTCGGGCTCGTCGATCATCTGCGCGTCGTAGCCATGCTTGGCGAGATACTCGTCGCCGTAGCCGGGGAAAAAGTTGTTGCCGATGACGGCCTTCGACGTCGGCCAGCCGACGTTGATCTCGCGCCGCCCGCTGTACGCGGCCCAGACGATCGCCTCCGCCGCGACTTCGGGTTGGAAGATCGGCGGGACGGGCTGGGCCTTGCGCGGCAGGCGCGACTTCACCCAGCGGAACTGCGGCGTGTTCAGCGCCGGCATCTGCACCATGACGACGCGGACGTTGCTGCGGTCGTGGATCAGCTCGGAGCGCAGCGAGTCGTGGAAGCCCTGCACGGCGTGCTTGGCCGCGCAATACGCGGACTGTAACGGGATGCCGCGGTAGGCAAGCGCGGAGCCGACTTGCACGATGGCGCCGCGATCGCGCGGCTTCATGCGCCGCAGCGCCGCGAGCGTCCCCCACACATAGCCGAGGTACGTGACCTCGGTGACGCGGCGGTAATCGTCGGGCGTCATCTCCATGATCGGAGAGAAGACGGAGGCCATGGCGTTGTTGACCCAGATGTCGATGGGGCCGAAGGCCCGTTCGACGTCCGCCGCCGCCTGCTCGACGGCGTCGTGATCGCTGACGTCGAGCGGCAGCACGAGGGCCTCGCCGCCGGCCGTCTCGATCTCGCGCTTCGCCGCCTCGAGCCCCTCGCGCCCGCGCGCGATGAGCCCGACCTTCGCGCGGCGGCGGCCGAACGCCTGTGCCGTAGCGCGCCCGACGCCGGCGGACGCGCCGGTGATTACGACCGTTTCGTGCATATCAGGGGACAGGGCACAGGGGGCAGGGCGCAGGTGGTGTTCTTGCAATGGCCAAGATCTGCGCCTGATCCATGTTTGCTGTCGCCTCTTGTTTTGCAATGAGCCTTCCATCGATCAAGCCGAGGACGAAGCCCCGCGACGACCACCACCTGTCCCCTGCCGCGCCATGAACCTTCCATCCATTCTCATCTGGGGCTTCGCCGCGACGGTCGTGCTCACCGGGCTGACGATCGCCGCGCAGTCGCTCGGGCTGACGCGCATCGACCTGCCGTTCATCATCGGCACGATGCTGACGGCGAACCGCGACCGCGCCAAGACCGTCGGCGCGCTCTTTCACCTCGTCAACGGCTGGATCTTCGCCGTCGTCTACGCGCTCTTCTTCGAGCAGATGCGCGCGGCCACGTGGTGGCTCGGCATGCTGATGGGCGTCGTGCAGGGACTCTTCGTCGTCGTGGCCGTGCTGCCGATTCTTCCCGGCATGCACCCGCGCATGGTGTCGGACTTCCGCGGCCCCGAGCCGACGCGCCTCCTCGAGCCGCCCGGCTTCCTGGCCATGAACTACGGCCGCATGACGCCGCTGGTGCTCATCCTCGTCCACGCGACGTACGGTCTGATCCTCGGGGCGTTCTATCGAGCTCGCTGAGACAGAGGGCCGCGTTCATCAGGCCGATATGCGTGAGGGCCTGCGGGAAATTGCCAAGGAGCTCGCCCGTGTCGGGATCAACCTCCTCGGAAAAGAGGCCGACGTCGTTGGCGCGGCGCAGCAGTTGCTCGAAAATCTTCTCCGCCTCGGCGCGGCGGTTCGCCAGCGCCAGCGCTTCGACGAGCCACATGCTGCAGGCGAGGAACGCGCCTTCGCCGGAGGGAAGGCCGTCTTCGACGTCGCGCGTGTCGTAGCGATAGACGAGATCGTCGCGCGACAGGCGAGCGCGGATGGCCTCGATCGTGCCGAGCATGCGCGGGTCGTCCGGCTCCACGATGCCGACGCGCGCGGCGTAGAGGAGCGAGGCGTCGACGTCGCGCTCGCCGGCCACAGCGACGAAGCTGTTCAACTCGCGGTCGAAGCCTTCGGTCAGGATGTAGTCGCGGATCTTCTCCTTGACGGCGGTGAAGTCGTGCATGAGCCTTCCCGCGCTGTCGAGCGCGGCCCAGGCCATGACCTTCGAGTGGATGTGCTGGCGCCGTCCGCCGCGCTTCTCCCAGATGCCGTCGTCGGGCTCGCGCCAGCGCTTGACGACCATCTCGGCGAGGCGGCGGACGAGGCGCTGGTGGTCGCGGTCGAGCCTCTCGCCGCGCTGCACCGCCTCCTCCATCGCTCCGATGACTTCGCCGTAGACGTCGAGCTGGAACTGGTTGTAGGCGTTGTTGCCGGCGCGCACGGGGCGCGAGCCGCGGTAGCCCTCGAGGTGCGCGAGCTCGCGCTCCGGCAGCCGGGCCTCGCCGAAGACGTCGTAGAGGATCTGCAGGCTCGGCTGGGTCAGGCGCGTGGAGTAGAGGAGCCAGTCGACGAACGCGACCCCCTCGCGCTCGAAGCCGGAGTCGTAGAGCGCGCTGACGGTGAAGGAGGCGTCGCGCAGCCAGCAGTAGCGGTAGTCCCAGTTGCGGACGCCGCCGATCTTCTCCGGCAGCGACGTCGTGGCCGCGGCGACGATGCCGCCCGAAGGCGCGTAGGCGAGGAGCTTGAGCACGAGCGCGCTGCGCAGGACCATGTCGCGGTACGGGCCTTTGTAGGCAAGCTGCGACGACCAGCGCGACCAGTAGTGAATCGTGCACTCGACGTCGTCGTTGTCGAGCGGCAGAAAGACGGCCGGGGCGTGATCGTCGTAGCCGAGAGCGAACGTGCGGCGCTCGCCGGCGCGGAGCGTGAATTCGGCGCGGCCGCGATCGTCGAAGCGCGCGTCGTGGCGGAGGTTCAGCACGCGCGCGCCCCAGGCGCAGCAGACGCAGTCGCCGCGCGCTTCGAGGCGCGGCACGATCCGCGCGTAGTCGGGACGGGGAACGAAGTCGACGGCGACCGGCACCTCGCCGCGCACGCATTCGACGCGGCGGAGAAGCTGCCGGAACGGCGTGAGGCGGTGCTGCTTCTCCTCCTCGGTCAGCACCGGCATGAGGTCGGTGAGGCGGAGCTCGCCGCCGTCGCAGGTGAAGGTCGTCTCGAGGACGTTCGTGTCCTCGACGTAGCGGCGCTTCGACGTGAACGGCACGCCCGGCGCGATCGAGAAGTGGCCGCCTTTGTTGACGTCGAGGAGCCGGGCGAAGATCGACGGCGCGTCGAAGCGCGGCCAGCAGAGCCAGTCGATCGAGCCGCGCTTCGAGATCAGCGCGACCGAGCGCGTGTCGCCGATGGCGGCGTAGTCGGCAATCGCTTCCGCCTGCTGCGGAGCAGCCATATCCCTCCCGCAAAGAGCGCGGCGCCGCCCGCGATCCCCGCAGCCGTCCAGAGCATCGTCTTCAGATCGGGCGGCGCCGCTTCGGCGATCGATGGAGGGGCTTCCCCGCGCTCCTTGCGCAGAGCCAGTTGCAGGACCTGTGCGAGGTGCAGGGCCCGCCGCGGCGTGGCCTGGGCGATCTGCTCGCGGCAGCTGAAGCCGTCGGCGACGATGAGGGTGTCGAGCGAGGCTTCGCGCACCTTCGGCAGGATCAGCCGCTCGCCCACGCGCTGGGAGATCTCGTAGTGCTCGCGCTCGAAGCCGAACGCGCCGGCCATGCCGCAGCAGCCCGCGTCGGGCGTCTCCAGGTCGAGGCCGGCCTTCCGCAGCACCTCCTCCTCGGCGGCGATTTTCATGATGGCGCGGTGATGACAGTGCGCCTGCATCAGCGCTTTCCCGTTCATCTTCGGCAAGGGGACGTTTTCGCGGATGAGGAACTCGCTCAGCGTAACGGCCGATTCTTTCAGCCGCTTCGCCAGCGGGTGCGCGGGAAAGAGCCCGCCCAGCTCGTCGCGGAAGACGGAGACGCAGCTCGGCTCGAGGCCGATGATGGGGATCCCTTCCTCGAGCTCCGGCTGGAGGACGTCCATCGTCTCGGCGAGGAGGCGCTTGGCAGTCTTGAGAAAGCCGAAGTCGTAGAGCGGACGCCCGCAGCAAAGCTGCCGCCGCGGGATGGTGACGTGGTAGCCGGCGTTCTCCAGAACTTCGACGGCGGCCATGGCCGTCCCGGGATGGAAGTGGTTGTTGAACGTGTCGGGCCAGAGCAGGACGCGGCGATTCGGCTCGGCCGACGTGGGGCGGACTTCAGTCCGCCAACGCCGGAATTGTTCCACGAATGTTTCACGGGCATAGAGCGGCATGCGCCGCTCCGGCGCCACGCCGGCCAGCGTCTTCACGAACGGCAGCGACATCACGAAGTTGGCGATCTGCGGCGCCACCGCGGCCGCGCGCGACCACCAGTAGATCAGCCCCATCGAGTACGCCGTCAGCGGCCGGAGGCGCCGCTCGTAGTAGTGCGAGAGGAACTCGGCCTTGAACGTGGCCATGTCGACGTTGACCGGGCACTCCCCTTTGCAGCCCTTGCAGGCCAGGCAGAGGTCGAGGGCGTCCTTCACGGCCTCGTTGCGCCAGTCGTTGGGGATGACCTCGCCCTCGAACATCTCGAAAAGCAGCCTGGCCCGGCCGCGCGTCGAATGCTCTTCTTCGCGCGTGACCATGTAGCTCGGGCACATCACGCCGTGGTCGAAGCGGCGGCACTCGCCGACGCCGACGCAGCGCAGGACGGCGCGCTCCATCCGCCCGCCGTCTTCCGGAAACTGGAAATGCGTCTCCGGCGCCCACTGCTGGAAGTCCGCGCCGAGCCGGAGGTTCTCGGTCGGGTGGTACGGCGTCACCACCTTGCCGGGATTCATCTTCCACTCCGGGTCCCACAGGGACTTGAACTCGCGGAAGGCGCCGACGAGGCGCTCGCCGAACATCTTCGGCAGCAGCTCCGCGCGCGACTGCCCGTCGCCGTGCTCGCCGGAGAGCGAGCCGTTGTACTTGATGCAGAGGTCCGCGGCCTCGTCGATGTAGGCGCGGAACTTGGCGATGCCGGGCGCCGACTCGAGGTCGAAGTTGTTCCGCGTGTGCACGCAGGCCTGGCCGAAATGGCCGTAGAGGTCGCCGTAGTAGCCGAACTTCTCCATGAGCGCGCGCAGCTCGCGCAGGTACTTGCCGAGGTGCTTGGGATCGACGGCGGAGTCCTCCCACCCTTCCCACGTCATCGGCCTGCCGGGGACGAACGCCGTCGCGCCGAGGCCGGACTCGCGGATCTGCCAGATCTTTCGCGTGACGGCGGGATCGGTGTAGAGCTTCGACGACTGCGTCTTCAGCGAATCGATCATCCGCTGCGCCTTCCACTCCGCGTCCTGGATCGACTCGCCGCCGAATTCGACGAGCAGCCATCCCTTGCCGTCGGGCAGCAGCTCGAGATTTTTGACGTGGAGGTGCTTGACCTTCATGTCTTCGATGAGGCGGTCGTCAATCCCTTCCAGTCCGATCGGGCCGAACTCGAGGAGCTCCGGCACGTGGTCGGCGGCGGCAAAGATGTCGTCGTAGCCGACGACGGCGAGGACGCGCGAAGGCGGCGAGTCGACGAGGCGGCACTTCGCCTCCAGGACGACGACGCAGGTGCACTCGCTCCCGACGAGGGCCTTGGCCACGTGGAAGCCATCCTCGGCGAGGAGCGAGTCGAGGTTGTAGCCGGAGACGCGGCGCGGGATCTTCGGATAGCGCTGCCGGATCTCGTCGCCGTAGGTGTCGCGGATGCGCAGCAGGCCCGCGTAGATCTCGCCCTCGCGTCCGCCGGCGGCGATGATGCGGGTCAGCTCTTTGTCGCTCGTCGGCCCGACGGTCATCTGCGTGCCGTCGTACAGCAGCACCTTCAGGGCCTCGATGTTGTCGACGGTCTTGCCGGCCATCAGCGCGTGCACGCCGCAGGAGTTGTTGCCGATCATGCCGCCGATCGTGCAGCGCGTGTGCGTGGCCGGGTCGGGGCCAAACGTGAGCCGATGCTCCTCGGCCGCGGTGCGCAGGTCATCGAGGACGATGCCGGGCTGCACCCAGGCGTACTTTTCGCCGGGGTTCAGCTCGTGGATGGCGTGCATGTACTTCGAGAAGTCGATGACGACGGCGACGTTGCAGCACTGCCCGGCCAGGCTCGTGCCGCCGCCGCGGGCGAGGATCGGCGCGCCGTGCTTGCGCGCCAAGGCCACCGTGGCGATGACGTCGTCCGCGTCGTACGGGCGCACGACGCCGATCGGCACTTGCCGGTAGTTGGAGGCATCGGTGGCGTAGAGCGCGCGCGTGCCGTCGTCGAAGCGCACCTCGCCGCGCAGCTCGCGCCGCAGCTCCGAGGCCAGCGCGGCCGCGTCGACGTTCACGCGCTGGATGCGGTCGCTGTAGTCGACGCGCGGCGCGGCGCCGGGCTTGTCGAAGCGGATGGGGTCGAAGCGGCGCGGATTCATAGCGGCTGCAAATCTATCTCTTTCAACTCCACGCCGATACCCGGCCGGGTCAGGTCGGGACGAATGGCGCCCTCGACGGCCTCGACGAAGCCGTCGAAGTAGCGCGACTCGATGCGCATGTGGTCGAAGAAGTACTCGATGTGCCGCAGCGGCAGGAGCGCGCAGGCGGCGTGCGCGTGCAGCGACGGCGCGCAATGCGCGGAGAGCGGCGTGCCGTGCGCTTCGCAGAGCGCGGAGGTCTTGATGAAGCCGGTGATGCCGAGGCAGCGGGTGGCGTCGGCCTGGATTACGTCGACCGCATCGATCATGGTTTCGTAATACAGCAATTCATAGCCGTACTCGCCGGCAGCAATCTCCATTGGGAGGTTGTCTCGTAAGAACCTAAGCCCATCGAGATCGTCCGACGACACCGGCTCCTCGAGCCACTTCACATTCTCCTCCGCGAACGCTCGCCCCTGTTCGAGCGCAAGCTTGCGCGTGTAGGCACCGTTGGCGTCGACGAAGAGCTCGGCCTCGGCGCCGATGGCCTCGCGCACGGCGCGGACGCGCTCGCGGTCGGCGCGGACGTCGCGGCCGACTTTCATCTTCACCCGCGGCCATCCGGAGAGCTGCTCCCGCAATTCCTCGATCGTGTACGAGGTGAAGCCGCCGCTCATGTAGACCGGCGCGGCCTCGCGCACCGCTCCGAGGAGCGTGACCAGCGGCAGGCCGAGGAGCTTGCACTTGAGGTCCCACAGCGCGGCGTCGACCGCGGAGATGGCCATGGCCGCCACGCCGCGGCGGCCGAGGTTGCGGACGGCGCGGATCATCGCCGCCCACGCGGACTCGATCGACATCGGGTCGCGGCCCACGATCAGCTCGACGAAGTGCGCGCGGATGAACGCGGCCGTGGCCACGTCGGCATACGTGTAGCCGAAGCCGCGCTTCCCGCCCGCGCTCGCGTGCACGGCCACGAGCGTCGTCGACGACCACTCCAGCGTGCCGTCGGACTCGGGGGTGGCGGTGGGGATCGTGTAGGCGGTAACTTCGAGGTCGTTGATGGTCACTTCTTGAATGATGCGAACACCGATTTGAACGACTCCTTGATCATCTGCGCCCGCGCCGGGTCGTGCAGCAGCGACTTCATGAAGTTCTGGGCCTGCTCGCGGGTGATGTGCGGCGGCAGCGGCGGCACCTCCGGGTCGGTGTGGAACTCGATCACGCACGGCCGGTCGGCGGCGAGCGCCTCGTCCCACCCCGCGGCCACCTTGTCGCACGTCTCGACGCTGATGCCCTTCAATCCGATCGACTCCGCGTACTGCGCGTACGGGAAGTCGGGGACGATCTGCGACGCGTCGAACTTCGGGTCGCCCGCCATCACGCGCTCTTCCCACGTCACCATGTTCAGGTCGCGGTTCTTCAGCACGCAGACGATCAGCCGCGGGTCGCTCCACTCGCGGAAGTACTTCGCGATCGTGATCATCTCGTTCATGCCGTTCATCTGGAACGCGCCGTCGCCGACGCAGGCGATGGCCACGCGCGACGGAAACGCGAACTTCGCGGCGATCACGTACGGCACGCCCGGCCCCATCGTGGCCAGGTTGCCGGACAGCGACCCCATCATCCCTTTGCGGAACTTCAGATGCCGCGCGTACCACGACGCCGTCGACCCCGAGTCGGCCGCGACGATGGCTCCGTCCGGCAGCTTCGGCGAGAGGTCCCAGAAGACGCGCTCCGGATTGATCGGCGACGCGTCGAACATCGCGTGAGCTTCGAGCGCCTTCCACCAGTCGCGGATCTCCTCCTCGATCTGCTCGCGCCAGGCGCGGTCGCTTTTGCGCACCAGCAGCGGGATGAGCGCGCGCAGCGTTTCTTTCGAGTCGCCGGTGAGGTTGACCTCCATCGGATAGCGGATCGACAGCATCCGTCCGTCGATGTCGATCTGCACTCCGCGCGCCTTCCCCTCCTCGGGCAGGAACTCGGAGTACGGAAAGCTCGAGCCGACCATGAGCAGGGTGTCGCATTCGTCCATGAGCGTCCAGCTCGGCTTCGTGCCGAGGAGGCCGATGGCGCCGGTGACGAAGGGAAGCTCGTCGGGGAGCGCGGCTTTGCCGAGGAGCGCCTTGGCGACGCCGGCGCCGAGGAGCTCGGCGACTTCGATGACCTCGTCGGCCGCGCTCATCGCCCCGGCGCCGATCAGCATCGCCACTTTCGTCCCGGCGTTCAGCACGTCGGCCGCGCGGCGCAAATCGTTGTCGGTCGGAATCACGCGCGGCGACGAGAAGCCGATGCCGGAGTGGACGCTGCCGTGTTTCCGCGGCGGCTCGGCCATCTTCTCGTCCTGCAGGTCGTGCGGGATGATCAGGCAGGTGACGGTGCGCTCGGCGCGGGCG
Source organism: Acidobacteriota bacterium (assembly GCA_046723495.1). Taxonomy (GTDB): domain Bacteria; phylum Acidobacteriota; class Thermoanaerobaculia; order Gp7-AA8; family Gp7-AA8; genus DATDFB01. The sequence continues at coordinate 17,806 of JBKOUP010000225.1, read as the reverse complement.
ATCCGAATGGCGCGGTCGACAAGGTGCCGCATCTGCGCAGGCACCATGGCCGTCTGCACGTACTCGCCGGCGACGTCCTTGAAGAGCGATTGCAGGTCGACTTCCTGCTGGTAGTTGCCGCCCATGGCCATGCGCGCCGACTGCCCGACGATGGCCACGACGGGCTGGTGGTCGAGCTTTGCGTCGTAAAGTCCGTTGAGGAGATGGATCGCGCCCGGCCCGGAGGTGGCCAGGCAGACCCCGGGCTCGCCGGTGAATTTCGCGTGCGCGCAGGCCATGAACGCAGCCATCTCCTCGTGCCGCACCTGCACGAAGTCGATCTTCCCCTCGGCCCGCTCGAGCGCCCCCATGATGCCGTTGATGCCGTCGCCCGGATAGCCGTAGATGCGGCGGATGCCCCAGGCATGCAGGCGGTCGACGAGGAAATCGGCGGTTGTTTGGGCCATGGTCACTCCGAATAGGCGATGGTGGTGAGGAGAGCGTTCGCGGACTGCCGCGAATCGAGGCGCGTGTGCTGGACGACGACGGGAACGTCGGCGACGAGGACGCTGGAGTAGTCGGTGGCGCGCGGGATGGGCTCGGGGTCGTTCAGGTCGTTGAAGCGGACGTGGAGCGTACGCCGCGCGGGAACGACGAGGCGATACGGGCCGGCCGGCTCGCGGTCGGCGAAGTAGACGGTGATGTCGACGTGGGCGTCGGCGTCGCCGGCGTTGAGGATGCACGCCGTCTCATGGCTGAGCATCTCCGGCTCGGGGCCGTGGCTGTACTCGGGGATCCAGCCCTCGGCGATGGCCCAGTGGGTGCGGCCGATGTTCATGCGTCGTTGCAAAGCACGACGCGTGCTAGGCCCTACATCCCCAGCCTCAATCCCACCACCGCCCTCCTCCCCGCCGACGGATACCCCAGCACTTCCTCGTAGCGCGCATTGCGCAAATTCTCCAGCTTCACGAACGGCGTGAGGCGGCCGGCGTGCACCTGCACGTTTGCATCGACGGTCGTGTACGCGCCGTTCGTCGTGCGCGAGAAGGGGAAGACCGGGAGGATGTCGGCGCGCGCGCCGCTGCGCACGATCGACACGTTCGCGTCCATGCCGCGGTCGCGCCAGCCGAACGTCAGCGCGCCGGCGTGCTTCGGCCGCCGCGGCAGGCGCTCGCCCGTGGCCTCGTCCTCGTCGCGATGGAGGAACGTGTAGGCGAGATGCGAGTAGAACGACGACGGCAGCTGTTCGTCGACGCCGAGCTCGAGGCCGTCGCTGCGGGCCCGGCCGATGTTGGCGAAGGCGAAGGTGGCGTTGTCGAAGTTGATGAGGTTGCGGTAGCGGCTCCAGAACGCCGTCAGCGAGAAGAGCGTGTCGCGGCCGAGGCCGGTGTCGAAGCCTGCCTCGAAGGAGCGGCTGCGCTCGGCCTTCAGATCGCGATTGCCGGAGAAGGGGTAGTACAGCTCGCCGATCGACGGCGCGCGGAAGCCCTCACCGTACGCGACGCGCCACTTCGTGCCGTGGCGAAGGAACGCGGCGGCGACGCGCGGCGAGAGCTGGCTGCCGAAGGTGTCGAAGCGGTCGTAGCGGACGCCGGCGCTCAGCTCGACCGGACCGAGCTTGGCGCGGTCCTCGACGAAGAGCGAGTCGTCGCGGCGGGTCATCCCGGCCAGGTTGACGCCGAAGTTGTTCACGTCGTCGACCTTGGCGCGCTCGATCTCGCCGCCGAGGATGATCGTGCCGAACGACGACGTCGCCGTGCGCGTGGTCAGGCGCGCCCGGCGCGTGCGCGAGGTCGTGCGCGCCGTCGTCACGCCGAAGGGATCGTCGGGATCGTCGAAGCGGTCGTCGTTGCGCGCCTCCGAGAGCGTCACGTCGTACGAGAAAATCCCGAGCGTCTGCTGCAGCGGCACGGCGATCTGCCGCTCGGTCCCGTTCTGCCGGCGCTGCAGGCTCGGCACGAGCGCGCTGGCCGTGGCGTTGAGGTTGAACGGAATGCCGAGGTCGTACGAGGTGGCGCGCGCGGCGAAGCCGAATGAGAACGTTTTCGACGGCGCAAACCGCCACACGGCGTTGCCGCTGTTCTGGCGGAAGTCGTCGTTCGGCGCGAAGCCGTTGTCGGTGCGGTGCTCGAGCGCGGCGCTGAAGCGGTTCGCGCCGCTGACCCAACTGCCGTCGAAGAGACCGTTGCGCAGCCCGTGGCCGCCGCTCGCGACTTCGGCGCGCACGCCGCTCGCCGCCGGCTCGGTGATGACGTTGACGACGCCCGCCACGGCCTCGGAGCCGTACAGCGCGGAGAACGGCCCGCGCACGACTTCGATCTGCTCGACGCCGGCGGTGGAGAAGCGGCCCCAGTCGTAGCCGGAGAAGTAAGGGTTGTTGATCTCGATGCCGTTCCACAGCACGAGCGTCTGCGTCGAGGCCGCGCCGCGCGTGAAGAGCGAGGTGGCCTTTCCGGGCGAGCCGGTGCGGCTCACCGCCAGGCCGGGGACTTCGCGCAGGACGTCGGCGACGTCGCGCGCGGCGCGCTCGTCGATGTCTTTTTTCGTGATGACGGTGACGGCGGCGGGCGTCGACTCGATGGTCTCGGGGACGTCGGAGGCGGTGACGACGATGCGGTCGGAGATTTTCTGCGGGGCAACGGTGGCGAGAAACAGGACGAACAGCAGGTTCACGGCGAGCTCCTTCCCTCCGAAGAGGCCGATGAAGAAATGAAGTTCGCCGCGGTCGGTCTCCTGGCTTCCGGGTCGTCCTTCCCGCGCTCCCTTCCCGCTGATGGCAGTGGGGCGCAGAGCGCAAAACGCGGGTCGTCGCCGGTTACAGTGGCGGGGGCCGCGCCGGTATCACACCGGCTTCCCGTTCACCGTCGCGAACTGGATTGGAAAAGAACGAGCGGCGATTCTACTACGGCCGCTTCGAAAACTTCTCGTACAGCAACGTCTGATTCGTCTCCAGCGAAATATCTTCGCCGCCGATGAAGAGCCGCTTCACGTGCGTGACGATCTCGAGCGGATCGCCGTCGGTGACGATGACGTCGGCGCGCTTGCCGGGCTCCAGCGATCCGACCTTGTCGGCCACGCCGAAGATCTGCGCCGGGAAGATCGTCACCGCCTTCAGCGCCGCCTCCTTCGGCAGCCCGAACGCCGCGCAGGCCGCGGCGTGGTACGGCAGGTTGCGCGCGTTGTGCTGGTCCTGCGACTGGATCGCGAACGGCACGCCGGCGTCGTAGAGCGCTTTCGCGTTCGAGAAGAGCAGATCGTACGGATCGTCCTCGCGCGGCGGGAGCTCCAGAATCGGCCCGAGGATCACTGGGATGTTCCGCTTCTTCAGCTCGGGGATCACCTTCTGCACGTCCTCGGCGTCGGCGAGAATCATCTTCAGCTTCATCTCGTCGGCGAACTTCATCGCCGCGCGGATGTCGCGCTCCAGACTGGCGTGCATGACCACCGGCTCGCGCCCTTCGACCACCGGCACGAGCGCCTCGAGGATCAGGTCGCGGTCGAAACGCTTCCCGTGCGCGGCCGCGGCCTTCGCGTAGGCCTGGGCGTCGCGGAGCGTGTCGCGCAGCTTGTCGACCGCTTGCGTGTAATTTTTCTTCGCTTCCTTTTCCGCCTCCTCGTCCTGCGGCACCTCGGCGAAGCGGCCGCCGCGCAGACGCGGGAAGTGGACGTGCATCGCCAGCGGCGCCTTGACCGTCATCTCCTGCGGCGTCCAGCCGGCGAACTGCACGAGCGCCGAGGAGCCGGCGATGATGCCGCCGGCCGGCTCGACGACGGCGGTGGTGATGCCGTTCACGCGCGTGACCGGAATGAGGTTACTGTGCGGGTTGACGGCCACCTCGGCGCGCGCGTTCGGGTTGATGTCGCCGAGCTCCGCGGTGTCGACCGAGCCGGGGACGGAGTTGATTTCCACGAGCCCGACCTGCGACCCCGCGTCGATCAGGCCGGGATAGACGCGCAGTCCCGTGCCGTCGATGACCATCGCGCCGGGCGGGACGGCCACGTCGCGGCCGACGGCGGTGATCGTTCCGTTGGCGAAGACGATCGTGCCGTGCTCGATCGGCGCGGAGGTCACGGGATAGATCGTGGCGTTGCGGATGGCCACCGCCGGCTTCGTGCCGGGGCTGTTCGGGATCACCGACTGCGCGAAGAGCGAGCCGGCGAACATCGCGCAGGCGAATGCGGTGACGCGCTTACTCATCGGCTTTCTCCTCCGGCTTCGCGGCGGGCTTGTTCTTCTTCTCCTCGTCCGCTTCCTTCTTCAAGCGCTCCGCTTTCTCCTTGGCCAGCGCGGCGCGCTGCTGCAGGTCGCGCTGCCGGTCGAAGACGATCTCCCCGTCGACGAAGGTCGTGTCGACGCGCGAGTAGGTCGAAAACGGATGGCCGTTCCAGATGACGACGTCCGCGTCCTTGCCGACGTCGATCGAGCCGATGCGGTGGTCGAGGCGGAGCTGCTTCGCGCCGTTGAGCGTGCAGAGCTTCAGGGCTTCTTCCTCGGACAACCCTCCGTACTTCATCGCCTTCGCCGCGTCGAGGTTGAGGCGGCGGGCCAGCTCGTCGGAGTCGGAGTTGACCGACGTCAGGACGCCGGCGCGATCCATGAGGGCGACGTTGTAGGGAATGGCGTCGTAGGCCTCCATCTTGAAGCCCCACCAGTCGATGAACGTCCCGCCGCCGACGCCGTGCGCGGCGATCTCCTTGGCCACTTTGTAGCCCTCCAGGACGTGCTGGAGCTCGCGGATCTTGAAGCCCATCTCGTCGCTGACGCGCAGCAGCATCATGATCTCGTCGGCGCGGTAGCAGTGCGAGTGCACGTCGATCTTGCCCGCCAGGATGTCGTTCATCGTCTCCATGAGGATGTCGCGGCGCGGCGGGATGGGGTCCTCGCCGCGCTTCTTGCCGGCGTCGTACTCGGCCCACTTCGCGGCGTAGTCCTTGGCGTCGGTGAAGGCCTGGCGGATGACCTCCTCGACGCCCATGCGCGTCTGCGGATACTGCGCGGGGATGCCGGGCGGCGGGCGGAAGTTCGAGCTCTTCGGATTCTCGCCGAGGGCGAACTTGATCGTGCGCGGCGCATCGTCCACCGGCCATTCGGAGACGGGATGGCCCCACCTCCACTTGACGATCTGCGACTGGCCGCCGATCGGATTCGCAGAGCCGTGCAGGACGAGCGCGCAGGTCGTGCCGCCGGCGAGCTCGCGGTAGACGTTGACGTCGTCGTTCGTCAGCACGTCGCGGATGCGCACCATGCCGGTGTTCGGCAGGGAGATCTCGTTGACGCTCCCCTCGACGCCGGTGTGGCTGTGGGTGTCGACGATGCCGGGCATGACGTACTTGCCGGCGGCGTCGATGACGGTGGCGCCCGCGGGAACCTGCACCTGGTCGTTCGGCCCGACCGCGGCGATCTTCGCGCCGCGGATGAGCACCGAGCCGTGCTCGATCTTGCCGTGGGTGATGGTGAGGATGGTGGCGTCGCGGATGACGGTGTCGGCGACGGCCGCGGTGGCGAAGAGGGCGAAGAATGCCGCGAGGGCGCCCCTCACCCGCTGCTTCGCAGCACCCTCTCCCCGCTCGCGGGGAGAGGGACAGGCGCGAAGCGCCAGGGTGAGGGGCGCATGCTTCCCATTCGTTCTCATCGTGACTTGCTCCCGCTGAACGGCAGCGTCCCGAGCGTCGTCGAGACCGTGCCGCTGATGGTCGAGCCGGACAGGGTGCCATGGAAGACCCAGTCTCCCTGCTCCGCCTGCTCGCGCACGTTGATGGCGAACTCCAGCGTGGTGCCGTCGAACGTTCCGTTGTGGATCTCGCCGGAGCCGCGGTCGCCGGAGAAGGAGCCGGTGACGTTGCCGTCCTCGACGTGGAAGCGTGCGTTGATGTTGATGTCGCCGGTCGAGGCCTTGACGATCAGGCTCCAGGCGCCCTCGAGCGGCGACGCCGCGGCGGCCGCGCCGGCGCCGCGCTTCTTCTCCTCTTCGCTCTGCAGCTTGACCTCGCGGCCGTCGATGTAGACGCGCTGCACCTTGGCCTCTTTGTCGAAGATCGGCTTGTCGGTGACGACGACGTTGGCGATTTTCCCCTTGTCGAGCGAGCCGAGCTGGCGGTCGAGGCCGAGGATGCGCGCGGGGTTGAGCGTGACGGCGCGCAGGGCGTCGTCATCGGAGAGGCCGTGGTCGATGGCCTTGCGGATTCCGGGAAGGAAATCGCCCGTCTTCCCCGGGCCGCTGACGAGCGCGTAGAGCACGCCGCTCTTCTGCAGGACGGCGGGCGAGGTCGGCGTCTCCTGCCGCTCGCGGATGAGGCGCAGCGGCTGCTCCTGGCGGTCTTCCTTCGACGCCGGCGGCGCCGGCCACTTGACCGAGACGAGCACCGGCACGTCTTTCAATTCGCCCGGCATGCGGTAGGCCTGGCGCGCGCCGGAGAGGATGTACTTGAGGTTGAACTCGCGCGCGATGGCCATAGCCCGGCGCATCATCAATTCACTGTCGGCGATGAAGACGACCGGCACGTCGCGGCGCAGCACGGCCACGAGCGCGACCGCCGAGGGACTCTCGCCGGGGCGCTGATTGCCGGCGGGATTCCGGTCGTAGATGGCGTGCGCGGCGGCGTAGTGCTGGCCGTCCATCAGCGACTGGCGGATGTAGGCGATCACGCCCATGAGCGAGTCCGGATAGGTCCAGGCCGGGCGGGGATTGAACGAGATCTGCTGTGCGGCCACGCCGCGGATGACGCGCTGCTCGATCGTGCCGCCGCCGAGGTCGAGGACCATCGACTGGCCGTTGAAGATGCCGAAGGAGGGGGCGGTCAGGATCGTGGTCACGCCGGTGGCCCGCTTCGCTTCGACGTCGTCGTCGGTCAGCTTCGCTTCGCGCATGGCCAGGAAGGACGGCGAGGTCTCGGGCAACTCGGTCGCCGCGCTCTGCGGGCGTGGCGGTCCGCCGCGGCCGCGCCGCTGCGGTGTCGCGGACGGAAAACCGATCGACGTCTGCGCGTCGATGAGGCCGGGGTAGACGTGCTTCCCCTTGGCATCGATGACGGCGGCGTCGGCCGGGACGGCCACGTTCGCGCCGGCCGCTTCGATCAACCCGTCGCGGATCAGGACGACGCCGTTCTCGATGGCTGGACCGCTGACCGGATGCACGGTGCCGCCCGTGATGGCGTAGACGCCGGGGGCGTCGGCGAGGAGCGGCGCGGCGAGCGCGCAGACCGCGATCGCGGTGAGGAACCGCCTGACGATCATGTCACCTCCGAGCAAAGGCGCACATGATACGACGTGTGCTAACCTCACCGGCACCCAAGGCGCATCATGGTCCTCTTCAACTACGCCACCCGCGAGATCACCGCGAAGATCGTCTATTACGGGCCCGGACTTTGCGGCAAGACGACGAACCTGCAGTTCATCTACGACTCGCTGCCGTCGAACAACAAGAGCAAGATGCTCTCGCTGGCCACGAAGACGGACCGCACGCTGTTCTTCGACTTCCTCCCCCTCGACCTCGGCAAGATCCGCGGAATGCGCACGAAGCTGCAGCTCTATACGGTGCCGGGACAGGTCTACTACAACTCCACGCGGCAGCTGGTGCTGAAAGGCGCCGACGGCATCGTCTTCGTCGCCGACAGCCAGGACTTCGCGCTCGACGCGAACCTGGAGTCGATGCAGAACCTGGAGGACAACCTCAAGCGCCAAGGGGTGCGCATCCGCGAGATCCCGCTGGTGATGCAGTACAACAAGCGCGACCTGCCGAACGCGCTGCCGGTCGCGGACATCGACCGCGAGGTGAACAAGCTCGGCGCGCCGAAGTTCGAGTCGGTGGCCACGACGGGCCTCGGCGTCGAGGAGACGCTCAAAGGAATCACGCAGCTCGTGCTCGCGCACCTGATCAAGAAGTACGGCCTGGAGGGATCGGAGCCGGTGGAGCGCGAGATCCAGATCCTGAATCCGACGGTGCCGGCGGAGCGCCCGCACGATTCGCTGTGGGACGACGAGGACGAGCAGCAGCAGTACAGCGGTCCGCTGCCGCCCGCGAACAGCGGCGTGTTCATGACCGTCGATTCCGGCGGCGACGACGAGAACATCCCCCTCGTGCCGACAGAGCTGATCCCGCCGCCCACGCCCCCGCCCGCCCAGGAGCCCGCGCCATTCGCCGAGATCACGGATTACTTCGCGACGACCGGCCCCCTGCCCGACGTGCCGCCCCCGCCCAGCGACGTGCACCCCTTCGGCGAGGTGCCGATGACGTCGATCGAGATCCCCCTCCCCGAGGGGATCCTGAGCTCGCTCCCCGACCTCGGGTCGTCGACGTCGACGCTGGCCGCCCCCCCGCACACCGAGCGCCGCTCCACGGACGGCTTGGTGAAGGAGGTGACGGTGCCGCTGAACCTGACGGCCGAGGAGCTGCGCCAGCACCGAAGGCTGCGGCTGAAGATCACGCTGGACGTGAATCTTCTCCCGTAGAAATGTTTGCGGCCCACTTCTGCCTTCTGCCTTCTGCCCTCTGACCTGTTTGGAGGAGTGGCCGAGTGGTTTAAGGCAGCGGTCTTGAAAACCGCCGTGGGGGCGACTCCACCGTGGGTTCGAATCCCACCTCCTCCGCCACCGGCAACGTGCCGGTGCGTTGGTTGGCAAAGCCTCCTTCGGGATTTGGGACGCACCCGCGAAAATCGTCTCGCCACGTGTGCGCTCGAGGCCTCACTTCGCAGCTATGATCTCGGAGACTGCAACATGGCCAAACTGCTCTACGTTACGCCGACGTCGCTGGACGGCTATATCGCTGATGGCGGAAATCTCGATTGGTCAGTGCCGGACGACGAGTTCCTTGCGTTCATCAACGATCTCATGCGCCCCGTCGGCACGTATCTCTATGGACGCAAGATGTACGAGACGATGGCGGTTTGGGAGACGCCGGACGTCCTTCCCGGTCTGACGCCGGCCAGTCTTGACTTCGCGCGGATCTGGCAGGCGGCCGACAAGATTGTCTACTCCAAATTGCTGGACAGAGTCTCTACGCCGAAAGCGCGTCTCGAGCGGGAATTCGACCCGCAGGCCGTTCGCGAGCTGAAGGCTCAATTGCCTGGCGATGTTTCGGTGGGTGGTCCGACCCTCGCCGCACACGCCATTCGGAGCGGGCTTGTCGACGAATATCATCTCTTCGTCGTGCCGATGATGATCGGCGGCGGCAAGCGGATCCTGCCCGCCGACGTATGGATCAAGCTCGATCTGATCGACGAGCACCGTTTTGCGAATGGATGGGTCTATCTTCGCTACCACGCATAGGCCCATCACCACGGCGTCGCCTTTCGCCTGCGACTTTGTCCTATGTCAGCGCCGGTACACCGTCAGCGGAATCCGGCTGTCGACCGGCACCAGCGGCGAATACGTCCGCCATCCCTCGGGCGAGATGTAGCGCGCGCGCATGCGGAACTGGTCCCATCCCGGCCGGCGGAAGCCGCCCTCCGGCGCGACGTCGTAGGCCACGAGCCCCTCGGCGATGACGAACGCCCACCGCCCCGTCGTGTACGGCCCGAGCTTCCAGCGCAGCGCGCGCTCGCGGTCGAAGCGGATCTCCACGCTGATCGGCTTCTCCACGATCGAAGCGCAGACGCGGTCGAGCGCGGCGCAGCCCGTCTCGCGGATCTCCCGCCGCGCCGGGTCGTAGGCGAAGACGCGGCCGAGCCGCGTGCCCGGCGCGCAGAGCTGCAGCTCGTCGTAATAGGCATGCGCCGGCGTTCCGGTGAGGTGCACCATCTCCAGCATCGTCGTCGGCGGCGTGATCGGATCGAGCAGGATGTCGCCCGGGCCCAGCATCGACATCACGCGCGTCTCGTCGCTCATGCGCAGCAGGTCGCGGTAGACCGCCGGCCATTCGACGCGGAAGGCGAGGAGCGAGACTGCCGCGACGACGACGGCGATCGCCGCGCCGGCGCGTCCGGCAACGCGCGGGAGAAAGGCCACCGCGACGGCGGCGCAGAGCCAGAAGGCGAAGGCGTAGCGGCGCTCGATCGCCGCGGCGAGCGGCACCAGCGGGAGCAGCGAGATCACGAAGGCGACGGCGATCGGCAGCCGCGCCGCCGAGCAGCGGATGAAGACGACGATCGCGCAGGCGACGACGCAGACGACGGCGGCCCATCCCAGCGCGCCGCCGTGGCCGGCCAGCTGGCGCACGATCGTCCACGGAAGCGCCGCGATCGATTTCCAGCTTTCCTGCGAGCCGAGGAAGCCGTAGGCGCCGACTTCGAGCCCGACCGACTTCAATCGCCACGCCGCATAAACGACCAACGCGATTGCGTGCCCGCGCAACGCACGCAGCCGCTCGCGCCCCGCCCCCTCGGGGATGACGGCCAGGAGCAGCGGCAGGGGAACGAAAATCTCCTTCGCACACGCGGCGAGGAAATACGACGACGCCGAGAGCCACGACCATCGCCTGCCGCGCAGCGTGGCCACGAACGCGATCGTCGCCGCGAAGGCGAAGAGCGCTCCTTCGATGTAATGCCGGCACATCAGCAGCGGCACGATCTGCAGCAGCGGCACGCCCGTCATCGTCACCACCACCGCGCACAGCGACGGCAGCGGCGCGCACCAGAGGCGCAGCAGGCAATACTCGAGCAGCAGCGCCGCGGCGAGCGACGCCAGTTGGTGCGCGTAAAAGCCGGGCGCCTGCGCGCCGAACAGCACGGAGTCGAGCTTCAGCGACAGCACCAGGAGCGGCGTGAACACCGACGAGCCGCCGTAGAACTCCTTCGTCGTCAGCAGCGATCCGAGCGCGGTCTCGCGCAGCATGCGCAGCTGAAACGGATCGTCGTACATCCACCAGAGGCGGAGCACCTTCCGGAACAGGACGGCCACGAGGGCCGGGATGAGCAGCGGAGGAATCGCTCGTTTGATGATGGCCGCTATACTCGCCGCGGTCCAATGAAGCCGCAAGTCTTCAAATTCGGCGGAGTGGCCGTCGGCAGCGCGGAGGCCATCCGCCGCGCCGTCGTGCACGTGCGCGCCGCGGCGCCGAACGTCGCCGTCGTCGTCTCGGCCATGAACGGCGTCACCGACCTCCTCCTCGAGGCCGGGCAGGCCGCCCTGCGCGGCGACCGGGCCCGCTGCGACGCCGCCGTCGCCGCGTTCGAGTCGCGCCACCTCGACCTCATCGCGGAGCTCATCCGCTCCCGCGACAACGCCGTGCGCCTGACCGGGACGATCGCCGCCTTCGCCCACGAGATGCGCTCCATGACCGAGTCGATCGCCGTGCTGCGCGAGCTGACCGCGCGGACGCAGGACGCCCTCGTGGCCCGCGGCGAGCGCGCCGTCGCGGAGATCTTCACGTGCGCGCTCGAGGAGAGCGGGACCGCGGCGAAGTACGTCGACGCCGTCGACGTCATCCGCACCGAGCGCCGCTTCGGCGCGCTCTGGCCCGACCTCGCCGCGTGCGAGCGCAACGCGACGAAGACAATCGTCCCGCTGCTGGCGAAAAAAATCGTCGTCGTCATCCCCGGCTACATCGCCACCGGACCGGACGGCTCCGTCGTCACCCTCGGCCGCGGCGGCAGCGACCTCTCTGCCGCCATCCTCGCCCGCAGCAGCGGCGCGGCGAAGCTCACCCTCTTCAAGGAAGTCGACGGCCTCATGACCGCCGATCCGAAGTCCGTCCCCGACGCCCGCGTCATCGCCGAGATGCACTACCGCGAGGCCGCCGAGCTCGCCTATTACGGCGCGCGCGTCCTGCATCCGCGGACGATGATCCCCCTCGTCGACCGGCGCATCCCGCTCCTCGTGCGCAACACCTTCCACGACGGCGGCGGCACGCGCATCGCCGGCGACGTCAAGAGCGGCGCCTACCCGGTCCGGGCCCTGACGGCGATCCACGGCCAGGCCTTGATCGCCATCGAAGGCAAAGGGATGACCGGCATCGCCGGCGTGGCCGGACAGACCTTCACCGCGCTCTCCCAGGCCGGGCACTCCGCGGCGATGATCAGCCAGTCGTCGAGCGAGTCGAGCATCTGCTTCGTCCTGCCGCAGGCGGAGGCGGCGCACGCCGTCGAGGCGTTGGAGGATGCCTTCGCCAAGGAGCGGAAGCTCAAGCTCATCGACCGCATCGCCGCGCAGAAGGGCGTGGCCCTCATCGCCGTCGTCGGCCTCGGCATGCGCGGGCACGCCGGCATCGCCGCGCGGACGTTCTCCGCCATCAGCAGCGCGGGCGTCAACATCATCGCCATCGCCCAAGGCTCGTCGGAGCTGAACATCACCGTCGCCGTCGAGGAGACGGACGCCACGGCCGCGCTGCGCGCGCTGCACGAGGAGTATCAGCTCCACAAGGTCCGCCCGCTGGCCGACAGCGGCGGCCGCGAGGCCTCGCTGACCCTGCTCGGCTTCGGCCAGATCGGGCGCGAGCTGGCGCGGCAGATCGTCACCCAGCAGCCGCATCTGCGCGGCAACGTCGACCTGAAGATCACCGGCGTCGCCGACCGCTCCGGCGTGAAGATCGACGAGCGCGGCTTCTCCCCCGCCGCGCTGCAGCGCCTGGCGAAGCAGAAGGCGGCGGGGACGCCGTTCGACGGCCAGCGCCTGGAAGCGCTCTGGCCATTGCCGTCGTACCGGCCGATCCTCGTCGACCTGACGTCCGATGAAACGAGCGAGCTGCTCGCCGAAGCGATGCGGCACGGCTTCAACATCGTCCTCGCGAACAAGAAGCCGCTGGCGGGACCGCAGGCATCGTTCGATCGCCTGATCGAAACGGCGAAGGAGCGCGGTCTCTCTCTGCGATACGAGGCCACGGCGGGGGCCGGGCTGCCGGTGCTCGACACGATCGCGAAATTGCAGCAGGCCGGCGACAAGATCGAGACGATCGTCGGCTGCTTCTCCGGCACGCTCGGCTACATCATGACAGAGCTGGAGAAGGGCGTGGCCTTCTCCGCGGCCGTGCAACGTGCCTCGGAGCTCGGCTACACGGAGCCCGACCCGCGCGACGATCTTTCCGGGATGGACGTGGCCCGCAAGGCCCTGATCCTGGCGCGCACGCTCGGGCATCGCGCGGAGATGGCGGAGATTCGGCTGCAGCCGCTCGATTTTTCCGACGACGAGTTCCGCGAGCGCATCGCCCGCGCGCGGCGCGAGAAGCGCGTGCTGCGCTACGTGGCCCGGATTCGCCCGCGCTCGATCTCGGTGGGCCTCGAAGACGTACCCGAAACCTCGCCCACCGCGAACCTGTGCGGGACGGACAACCAGGTGGCGATCTACTCGAAGCGCTACAGCGCGAACCCGCTCGTCGTCACCGGCCCGGGCGCCGGCGCGACGGTGACGGCCGCGGGCGTGCTGAACGACATCGTGGCCATCGCCACGGAGGAGAAGCGGAGGCGGTTGCGATGAACGGTCTGCGCGCCGCCACCGTCTTCGCCCCCGGCTCGATCGGCAACTGCGGCCCCGGCTTCGACGTTCTCGGCCTGGCCATCGAGGCGGTCGGCGACCGCGTCACCGTCGAGCTCACCGAGGGAGACGCCCGCGTCGCCTCGGTCAGCGGGCGCGACGCGAACCTCGTCCCGCTCGATCCGCACCGCAACGCCGCCTGGCTCGCCGCCACCGCGTGGCTGCGCGCGCACCGCGACGTGCGCAACGCCGTCGTCTCCATCGAAAAAGGGCTGCCCGTCTCCGGAGGCCTCGGCGGCAGTGCCGCGAGCAGCGTCGGCGGCGCGTACGCGGCGGCGCTGGCGATGGGCATCGAGCACCCCGACCCGCTCGCCGTCGTCGCCGCGGCGCTCGAAGGCGAAGTCGCGGTCGCCGGGCGGCACCTCGACAACATCGCCCCCTGCGTCGTCGGCGGACTGGCGCTCGTGCTGTCGCTGCGGCCGGCGAACGTCGTCGCGCTGCGCGTCGCCGCCGACTGGCAGCTCGCTCTCGTCACGCCCGACGTCCGCGTCGAGACGAAGGCCGCGCGCGAGCTCCTCCCGGCGACGTCCGGACGCGCGTTGTGGGTCCAGCAGATGGCCAACACCGCCGCGGTCGTGCACGCGTTCGCCACCGGCGACGCGGCCCTGCTGCGCCTCGCCTTCGACGATCTCTACGCCGAGCCGCGGCGCGCGCCGCTGATCCCGCGTTTCCCCGAGGCCAAGCGCGCGGCGATGAGCGCCGGAGCGCTCGGCTGCGCCATCAGCGGATCGGGGCCGACGCTCGCGGCCATCTGCGAAACAACCGACGTCGCCCAGCGCGCGGCCGAGGCGATGCAGGCGGCGTTCGGCGAGATTGCGTCGACGGCGATCGTCTCGCCCATCGCGCGGCAGGGAGTGCGCGCGGTATGAGACTGCAGTGCATCGCCTGCGCGAAAACGTTTCCGCTCGACGAGATCCGCTACACCTGCGACTGCGGCAACCTCCTGAGCGTCGAACGGGAAATCACGATCGACCGCAGTGTCTTCGACGCGCGCCGCGCCAGCCGCGACCCGCTCGACCAAAGCGGCGTCTGGCGCTTCCGCGAGGGCGTGCTCGACACGGACGGCGGCGTCGTCACGCACCCCGAGGGCTCGACGCGGCTCTACGAGCGCGGCGGCATCTTTTTCAAGCACGAGGGAGAGAACCCGACCGGCTCGTTCAAGGACCGCGGCATGACCGTGGCCATGACCCAGGCCAAGCGCCTCGGCGCGCGCGCGGTCGCCTGCGCGTCGACCGGCAACACCAGCGCCTCGCTGGCCGCCTACGCCGCGCAGGCCGGGCTGCGGGCCATCGTGTTCATCCCCTCGGGAAAAGTCGCCGCCGGGAAGCTCGCCCAGACGCTGGCCTACGGCGCGACCGCGCTCTCCGTCCGCGGCGGCTTCGACGACGCCATGCGCCTCGTGCGCGAGGCCTGCGACAAACTCGGCATCTACCTCGTCAACTCCATCAATCCCTTCCGCATCGAAGGGCAGAAGACGATCGTCTGGGAGCTGCTGCAGGACCTGGAGTGGAACCCGCCCGACTGGATCGTCGTCCCCGCCGGGAACCTCGGCAACACGAGCGCGTTCGGCAAGGCCCTGCGCGAGGCGCGCGCGGCCGGATGGATCGAGCGCATGCCGCGCCTGGCCGCGATCCAGGCCAGCGGCGCGAATCCGTTCTACCAAAGCTACAGCGAGAACTTCGCGCGGCGGCATCGCGTCGAGGCGGAGACCGTCGCCAGCGCGATCCGCATCGGCGATCCGGTCAGCTACGAGAAGGCGGTGGCGTCGATCCGGGCCACGAACGGCGTCGTCGAGCAGGTCACCGACGATGAGCTGATGGCCGCGAAAGGCGAGATCGACCGCATGGGCATCGGCTGCGAGCCCGCCTCGGCCACGACGCTCGCCGGCGTCAAGAAGCTGCGCGCCGCCGGGGTCATGCGCGACGGCGAGCGCATCGTCTGCGTGCTGACGGGCCACATCCTCAAGGATCCCGACGCCATCCTCCGCGGCGTCGAGACGATCGAGATCGACCCGACGATCGAGGCCGTCGGGAAGGCTTTAGGCTAGAATCGCGTTCCAGAAGTTTCCTGCCGTTAAGCCACGTGGAGAGATGGGTGAGTGGCTTAAACCAGCGGTTTGCTAAACCGCCGTAGGGTCTTAAAGCTCTACCGAGGGTTCGAATCCCTCTCTCTCCGCCACCGGCAACGTGTCATCGCGAGCGCCGCCAACGCCGGTACTTCCGCTTCACCGGCCCGAGGAAACGCGTGATCAGTTCCGTCGCCGCGTCGAAGGCCTCCTTCCCGTATTTCAGGTAAATCACCGCGACCGGCGCGATCGTCGCCAGCGCGAAGCCGGGGACGAGGAAGAGCGTCTCGTGTGAATACATGGCGCTCAGCTGCGCGAAGCCCCAGCTCAGGAGCACGAACGCACCCATGTAGGCCAGCCACCACAGCTCCGCCTTCGCCAGCGGCGGCTGGGGCTCGACGCCGGGATCGATGCGCACGGCCTCGAGCGTCGAATGCTTCACCGGCGTGGGTCCGTGGTTCTCGCACTCGACGAAGTCGGGCAGCTTGTCGAGGATCAGCTTCTTGCCGCCGCGCGTGACCGCCGTATGGGTCTCGGGGCAGATGAAGTAGAGCTTCGCGCCAGTGCCGCCGACGCCGACGGTCTCGAGGATCTTGCGCAGCTCCTCGATTTCGATGGCCAGATCGTCGAGCAGGGCCGCCTTGAGCGAGTCGAGATCGACGTCCTCCTCCTTGCTGATGTGGCGGATGTACTTCACCAGCCGGTCGACGTCCGGCGCGGCGCGCCCGGGCGCCTCGTGGCCGCGGACGACGGCGACGAGTCCGTCCGCTTGGGCCGGAGAGCACTGACAATGCACGCTGACGACGTCGGTGCGCGAGTCGAGGCGGAGCGACAGCGGCGTCTGCGGGGCGGCCATCCACTCGGCCCGCAGCTCGAGGGCGTGATCGCCTTCGCGCCGGCTCCGCGGAGCGGGCATGCGCCGTCCGGACAGCTCGCCGTGGAGGCCGACGCGGATGCGCCAGAAATCGACCTCCACGCATTGGCGCATCAGTGGCCACATCGCCCCCTCGACGCTGACCAGCTCCGGCTGGGCCCCCGCCAGGCGGGCCATTTCGGCGGCGTAGAAATCGCGCTCCGCCACGAGCGCCCTCATGCCGCCCGCGGTCATCCGCGACAGCTGCAGCTCGGCCTGGCCGCTTTCGTAGTCGATGCGCGCATAGGTCATGCAGCGCCGCGCGGGATTGCGCCACGACACCCAGCGCAGCTCCACGCGCGGCGGCACGCGATAGACACCGACGAGCTCCGGCGCGGCCGGCTTCCACTGGTGATGTGTGGCCCCGGCCACGTGCGTGAAGCCGTAGGCGCGGAGGTCGGCGTCGAAGGCGCTCTCGTCCTTCCAGCGATTCAGGTCCGCGAAGCGGTAGAGAAAGAGATCGCGGTCGAGCTGGTCGCGCTGATCGTCGAGGTAGTCGACCCAGCGCTGGCGCATCAGATCGCCGCGCCACATCTCGCAGCGCAGGTCATCGAGCACCGCGCCGAGGTTGCCCATGGGCCGGTTGAGCATCATGCGGAAGCTTTGGACGATCGGGTCTTTTTGCCGAAAGTCGTTCAGGCAGTCGATGGCGTCGAAGACGCTGAGGACATCGTCGCGCCACGCCAGGAGGTCTGCCTCGGTGAGCGTGCCGGCGTCGAGCGCCGCCATCACCGCGGCGGCGCGGTCCGTGGCCACGCCGGGGTCGGGAATCCCATGCCGGCGCAGAAGTCCCACAACCGCGTGCTCGTTGGCGTTGGTGATCGCACTGCGCCAACTCACCGGTTCGGGAGCATGCGCGAGTTGTTCGGACCAGGCAGGCCGGGCGTCGGGCATACGGGCTCCTTGCCGACTGCCGTCATTATGCGCTTACCGCGCTCTACTGGCACATTTCGTGAAGCCCGATGAAACCGCCTTTACGCAGTACACGCAGTACTGACAAGGAGAAACTATGGCTTCCACGAGCAAGCGCGGTTTTGCGTCAATGGACCCCAACAAACAGAAGGAAATTGCGAGCAAAGGCGGGCGCGCGGCGCACGCCAAGGGGACCGCTCACGAGTTCACCTCCGACGAGGCCCGCGTCGCCGGCCGGAAGGGCGGCGAGGCGGTCAGCCGCGACCGCGCCCACATGTCGGCCATCGGCCGCGAAGGCGGCCACAGCCGTGGACGGACGCGGCAGGCCGGGATGGGCAGGGAAGGCATCTCCACCGACTTCGAGCGCGGCAACTACATCGGCCACGGCTCGGACATGGAATCGTCATCCAGCTCCGGGTCGAACCTGAGCCGCAACGAGCCGCGCGGCAACGAACAGCCGAGCCGCAACGAGAGCGGCTCCTTCAGCGGGCGCGGACAGTTCTAGGGTGGGCGGGGGCCCCGTCCCCCGTCC
>JBKOUP010000391.1:0-2571 GCA_046723495.1 Acidobacteriota bacterium | reverse complement strand
GAGAGGCGGTCGTCGGCGAGCATGATGACCAGGCGCGACGGCACGAGCATCGTCCCGTTCAGCGAGGTGGTGAAGGCCATGATGGCCCCGACGGTCACGAGCATGGCCGCGCCCATCGGCAGATACTGCGACGCCGCGTCGGCCATCGGCGTCGCCGAGCCGCGCAGCTTCGCCGCCGGGAGCGCGCCGAGGGCGACCGCGGACATCAATAGATAGATGATGGTGGTGGCCAGGATGCCGCGCAGGAAGACCCGCGGCAGCTGCGACGTGCTGTCCTTCACTTCGCCGGCGGTCTGCGCCAGCGACTCGAAGCCGGCGTAGGCGAAGAAGAGCGGCGGGAGGCTGGCCGCGAATCCCGAGAGGCCGCCGGTGAAGAACGGGCGGTAGTTGCTCATGCGCACGGCGAAGAAGCCCGGCACGACCAGGACGAGAATGGAGACGCCGAGGACGATGCACATCCAGACCTGGATGCGTCCGAACCAGCGCACGCCGGCGACGTGGATGGCGTAGAAGAAAACGAGGCTGACGGCGGCGATGACGATCTCGTCGCCGCGGCCGCCGAGGAGCTGGCGCACGTAGTCGCCGAGGGCGCGCGACAGGTAGGCGAGCGCGCCGATGTAGGAAATGATTTTCAGCCAGGCACCGACGAAGGCGAGGCCGTAACCGCCAAAGGTGCGCGAGATGTGGGTGTACTCGCCGCCCGGCTCGCGGCCGAGGGGCGTGGAGACGAAGACGGAGTACGCGACGGAGGTGGCCAGGATCGCCGGCGCCAGGACGAGGTAGCCGAGGATGACGCTCGGCCCGGTCATCTCCCACGCCACGCCGGTGACTTTGAAGATGCCGGCGCCAATCAGGACGCCGATGAGGACCGCGTAGGACTCGACCACGCCGAGGTCGCGGCGGAGGTTGTGCGCCATGGCGTCACCGTAACACGGGTATTCAGGAAAGGAGGCGCGTCACGACCTGGGGGACTCGCTTGAAATCGCTGTCGAAGGTGAGGATCTCGAGTCCGTGCCGGAGGGCCGAGGCGGCGACCCAGAGGTCGTTCGGCGAGATGGGAGCTCCGGCGCGTCGAAGCGTGTTCGAGATGAACGCGTAGTGTTGAGCGGTGATCTCGTCGATGTCGATGATGTTGACGTGCGGCGAGTTCACGAAGCGGTCGAATTCGGCTTGGTTCTGCTCACGCTGGCTGCCGCGCAAGAACGCGTCAAAAACTTCTCCCAGGACGACCACGTTAAGGTAGATCTCTTCCGCATCGGCGATCGCGTAACCAGCTTCACGGTGGCCCCTCATGAACGCGAAATAGGCCGACGTGTCGAGCAGAAGCCGTTTCATTTCCCGATGAATTGCTTCTCTTCCTCCCGCATTTCTTTGAGAATGCGGTCGAATTCTTCAGCCTGCTCGGCGGTCCATGAACCGAATAGGTGATCGAGGTCGTGATATAGCCCGTCCTCTCCTCTTTGCGGGACCGCCAGACGTTCCTGAAGCAGTTCGATCACCGCCCGGTTCGCGCTGATGCGCTTCCGGCGAGCCCTGTCACGAATGCCCTTCTGCACTTTAGGCGGGATGTTGCGGAGCGTGATTGCCTTCATGCATCACAATCTCCATCATAGCGATGCACATGTCAACGAGCGCCGATGTCCGGCCGCGCTCCGACTCCGTCGCCGAGCTCACCGTCCGTGCGGTCGTGGCCGGCATCGTCTTCGGCCTTCTCTTCGGCGCCGCCAACGCCTACCTCGGCCTGCGCGTCGGCCTCACCGTCTCGACCTCCATCCCCATCGCCGTCCTCACCGTCGCGCTCTTTCGCCTCCTGCGCAGCCGGCGCGAGGTCATCCTCGAGGCCAACCTCTCCCAGACGATCGGCTCGGCCAGCTCCTCGCTCGCCACCGGGACGATCTTCACCATCCCAGCGCTCTTCATGTGGTCGATGTCGCCGCCGTTCTGGCAGGTCTCGATCCTGGCGCTCCTCGGCGGCTTCCTCGGCATCGCCGCGATGGTGCCGCTGCGCCGGCTGCTCATCGTGCGTAGCGCGGACGAGCTGCCGTACCCCGAGGGCACTGCGTGCGCCGAGGTGCTGCGCGCGACCACGACGGCGGCGGCAGGCGGGCGGTGGATCTTCATCGGCCTCGCCGCCGGCGCGGCGATCAAGATTGCCCTCGGCGCGTTCGTGCTCATCCCGTCGGCGCTGTCGATGACCCTGCCTGTCCTGCCGAAGGCCGAGGTCGCGCTGGAGATCGCGCCGGCGCTCGTCGCCGTCGGCTACATCCTCGGCTATCGCTCCTCGGCGATCATGGTCTCGGGCTCGCTCATCTCCGCGATCGTCCTGACGCCGCTGATCGCGTTGTACGCCAGCGGCCCCGTGGCCGCGCTGACGGCGGGGCAGATCTGGTCGAAGCACGTCCGCTTCATCGGCGCCGGGGCGGTGGCGGCGGCGGGACTCGTGGCCGTGGCGCGCGCGCTGCCGACGATGTGGAGCTCCTTCGCCGCGGTCGCGCGCGGGATTCGTCGCAGCGGCGTGGCGGCCGGCGACGCGGGGCTCGACCGCACCGACCGCGACGTCCCCGCGTGGGT
>JBKOUP010000039.1:0-8905 GCA_046723495.1 Acidobacteriota bacterium | reverse complement strand
GATCAATCCCCCGCCGCGACCCTCCTTCCCGTTGCCGAGCCTCCGAACACGATCCCCGTCTCCACCTCGGCCGGCTCGCCGTTCACGACGTACGGCTTGAATCGCCACTGCAGCAGCGCGTCGGTGATCGCCGTGGCCTGCTGCGGGAAGGCGCTCAGGAAGTGGATGTGCTTCACGCGTCCCTTCGTGTCGATCACGATGCGGACGGGAATGCGGTTGAAGCGGTGCTCGGTCAGCATCGGCTCGACGCGATAGAGGACGTTCGCGCCGGTGGCGTACTCGCGGACGCATGCCGGCGCTTCGCCGCCGATCTTCATCGCGTTCATTCCGTCGACGAGCGTCTCCATTGCCTTCGTGTCGCGGCCGGTCAGGACGAACTGGACGGCGTGGCAGCGCACCTCCGTGGCCAGCACGGTCCAGTGCAGGCCGGCCGCGCGCGAGAGGTAGTCGAAGCGCGCGAACTTCCGGCCGGCGATCGTCACCTCCGCCGGCGGGCGCTCGACTTCGTAGTATGCCGGCAACACCTCTTTCTTATAGGCAATGAGCTCCGTCGCGGTTTTCGCCGGGCCGGTGCTGAAGAAAAGGTCCTGGGCCGTGACGAGGACCGACGTCGCGTCGGCCGCCTTCGTCCGCTGCACCGGCTGGAGCTGGGCGAGCACGTAGCCGCCCGTGTCCGACGGCGGCGGCCCCTCGAACGGCTGCTTCAGTCCGCGCGGCAGCGCGTACGCGAGGCCGAAGTAGTCGTTCTTGTACGCGTCGTTCGCCATCCGCCCGCCCTCGGGCAGCGGCGTCTTCGTGTCGCTCGCGCTCGGCTCGGCGCCTTTCACGAGGATCACGCCGGTCGGGTACTTCAGCGGCTCGCCTTTCGGCGGCGTCGTTTCGTCCTGCGCGAGCAGCGGCGCGGCGATGAGCAGGCAAAGCAGGAAACGCATCACATCCTCCTCTTTTTTGTGGCCGGCCCCGGGCGAGGCCGGCCACGCGGGTCTACAGCGATCGCAGGAAGTTCAAGACGTCTTGCTGTTGGCTTCCGGTGAGGTTGTTGAAGAAGAGGAAGGACGAGTTGTTCGCCTCCGAGCCGTTGCTGTTGTGGGCGAGGATGGCGTTGATCAGATTGCTGGTGCGCCCATCGTGCATGAAGAAGATGCGCTGGCCGAGTCCCCACAGCGGCGCGGTGCGGAACTGGTCGCCGCCGGCGTCGCCCTGGGAGACGTTGTCGGTGAGGCCGGTGCCCATGTGATGGATTTCCAGGTCGCTGAAGAGATTCGCGGTGGCCTGGCCGAGGCTGGGCGTGATCGCGGAGCGCGCCGTCGTCAGCGACTGCGTGTGGCAGACGTTGCAGCCGATGGCGTTGAAGAGGTTGTGGCCGTTGTTGATCGACGTCGAGCCGCCCGGCGTAGTCGTCGACGGCGTCGGCGGCGCGAGCAGGCGCATGAACATCGCGAACTGCACGCTGTCGCTCAGCGTGGCGATCGACGTCGTGTTGAAGTTCGTGTGGTCCTCGGGGGTGGCATTGACGCGGCACGTCGACGGCAGGCCGGCGTTGCGGTCCTCGCCCGGCAGCGGGCGCTCCGTCGGGAAGAGCTCGTTCGTCACGCCCTGCTCGACGTTGTAGGCCTCGCCGACGAAGATCTCCAGCGACTTGTTCTGGGCCTTCCAGCCGAAGCGGGAGATCGTGCCGTCGTTGCCGTTGTGGTTGAACGTGCCGGTCACGCCCTGGCTGTTGTTCTGCTGGGCGGTGAAGTTCGCCAGCAGCGTCGAGTCGTCGATGTTCTCCATCAGGCCCGAGCCGAAGGTCGGCGTGGGGATGCGGAAGATGAGGTCATTCGTCTGCGCCGCGAAGTTGAAGTCGGGCTGGGCGAGGCTCGTGCACGTCCCGGCGTCGCTGCGGCCGGCGATCGTGTAGAGGTCTTCGACGCCGCCGTTCGGGTTGTTGGTGTTGAAGAAGAAGGGGAAGCGCGCCTCGCGCACCGGACCGTTGATGGTGATGAACGACGGGACGCTGTTGCGCGCGCCGTCGGCGGTGGCGTCGCCGACCTGCGGGTTCTGGAACGGGCTGGTGCCGCCAACCGCGGGCTGGGCGTGGCACGAAGCGCAACTGCGCGAGTTGTAGCGCGGGCCGAGGCCGACGCCGTTCTCGCCCGGGATGGTGCCGGCGACGGAGTCGATCTCCTGGAAGCGCGCTTTGCCGTCGTTGAAGAAGTTGAGGATCGTGACGGGGTTGTTGGCGAGGACGGAGGCGAGGGCCTGGCCGGCGGCAGCGCCTCCGCCGCGGACTCCGGGGTCGGATTGGGCGAAGAGAGGGACGGCGAAGCAGAAGGCGAGCACAGCAATAGGAACGAATCGTCGGGACATGGTTCCTCCTCCAGAATGAATGAGAGAGCCGTGGCAACCGAGGCAGCCGTCGACGCGGCGGCCGCCGTTTAATGCCGGAACGATTGAACCTGGTTGAAAGAGGAGAGTTGGATTGGACAGAAATACACACCACCAATTTTGGAGCATCTATGGGTGGGTCAACTAATTGACCATTTCCGCAAGTTCGGAAGCGTAAAATTCCCATGCTTGCGCACGTATTTGCTCTGGTCTTTCTGGGTCGGTGTGGCGTTCTTCAGCGTGTATCCGGCGACGAACTGGCTCACGTCGCTGCGCGCGCGGCCGTGGCACCTCTACGCGCCGGCGGAGCTGGCCATCCCGTTCGTACCGCAGTTCATCTGGGCGTACCTGTCGATGTACGTCCTCTTCGCGTTTCCGGCATTCGTCCTGCCGGCGGCGCGGATGCCCAGCCTCGGAAAGCAGCTCATCGCCGGCTGCGCGATCAGCGCGGTGCTGTTTCTGCTGTTCCCGGCGGAACTGGGATTTTCACGGCAGCTGCCGACGCGGGCGCCGTACGACGCGATCTTTGCCGGCATGTTCGGCGTCGATCGCCCGTACAATCTGGTTCCGTCGCTGCACGTGATTTTCTCGACATCCATTGCCTTTGCGTGCGCCGGCGTGATGCGGCCCGCGGCGCGCGTGGCGCTGCTGGCCTGGCTCGTGGTCATCGTCGCGTCGACGGTGCTGGTCCATCAACATCACCTCCTCGACGTCGTCGCGGCCCTGGCGATCGTGTTCGCCTTACGAAGGAGTTTTCGCGATGGTGAAGTCCCTGCTCCTCGCTTCCCTGTTGCTCGCGCCACTGGCCGCGGCTGAAGAGCCCGACCACGCCATCCATCAGGAATTGCGCGGGATCCTGACGACGGTGCAGAGCGCCGTGAACAGCGGCAACTACGACGCCATGCTGCCGGTGCTGAGCAACGAAATCCGGGCCACGACGATCACGCAGGAGACGATCTCCGGCCACGCCGGCGTCTCCGCGTATTTCAAGAAGTGGTTCGGGCCGGGCGGCTATCTCAAGAAGCTGGAGATGAAGCTGACCGCGGACGATTTGACGGAGCTGTCGGGCGACAAGACGTGGGGCATCGTGCGCGGCTCGGCGATCGAGACGTACACGCTGGCCGACGGCCGCGTCTTTCCGATGCCGACGCGCTGGACGGCGACGGTGGCGAAGGAGCGGGACGGCCACTGGCGCCTTCGGGCCATCCATTTCGGGACGAATTTCCTCGACAATCCGATCCTCGACGAGGCCAAGCGGAAGGCCAAGCAGTACACGATGGCCGGCGCGGGCGGGGGGCTCCTGGCCGGTTTGCTCCTAGGCTTCTTGTTCGGCCGCCGAAAATAACGACGTCTGCGCCGGCGCGCCCATCGGCGGCGCCGGCTGCACGCCGTGCCGCCACAAGCTCGCGTAAATGCGCCAGAAGGACGGGCCGTCCTGCGCGAGCGACGGCAGCTGCGTCCAGGGGGCGGCGGGGTGGGTGTGGTGGGCGTGGTGGAGGTGGTAATTGAGCGAGAGCCAGCGCAGCGGAGCGGGGACGCGCAGGTCCCACGCGCCGCCGGCGACGTCGCGCGCGCTCCAGGCGTGATCGACGTATTGCAGCGCCGACCAGTGCAGGGCGAAGAGCCAATGGGCGAGGAGCCAGGCCTGCCAATGGAAATCGAAGGCCCACCACGTCGCCGCCTGCCAGGCGAAGGCGCAGGCGACCTCGAGCCAGACGCGGGCAGTCGGTAATTCGGCGATGTCGCGCACGTGCGGGCCGAAGCCGAGCTTCGGGGCGACGCGCTCAATGAAAAATCGCGAGCGGTAAAGAGGCGTGCCGAGGAGATAGAGCGCGTTCGATAGAGGGATGCAGAACCAATAGAGGCCGAGGAGGTTGCCGCCGTAGAGCCAGATGTTTCTGATGAGGCGCGACTGATCGGGGAGGTAATAGTCGTAGAGGTCGTTGTCGGTGCGGTTGCGGAGGTGGTGGCCGATGTGGGCCTTTTGCTGCATGGTGAAGGAGGTGGGGAACATGCAGGCGGCGAGGAATCCGAAAGCGTTGTTGCGACGCGGCGTCGTTGCGGCGACGCCGTGCACGGCCTCGTGCATGAGGGCGAAGGGGATGAAGTTGACAAAGGCGAAGGCGATGCTGGCGAGAACGAGCCAGCCGTGGCTGGCCAGCCATAAAAGAGAGGTCGTGGCGATCGCGGAGAGGGCCAGGAGGAGCCAGTTGAGGCGTTCGGGCACGGAATTGCGAATAGCGAATACCGAATTGCGAATTGAGAATTCTGCATTCTTCATTCGCAATTCGGTATTCGCTATTCTTCGTACCCCCCAATGCCCGTGCCTCAGCTTCGATTGCATCACGTAGCCGGCCGTCGGAAGCACCAGCGCTGCTACCAGCACCAC
This sequence comes from Acidobacteriota bacterium, assembly GCA_046723495.1. GTDB lineage: Bacteria > Acidobacteriota > Thermoanaerobaculia > Gp7-AA8 > Gp7-AA8 > DATDFB01. The sequence continues at coordinate 4,146 of JBKOUP010000039.1, read as the reverse complement.
AAAGAACCACTCACTGCCGTATCGCTCCATGATGCCCAGCCCCGCGCCATACACCGCTCCGAACCCACCGAAGAACCACGGCGCATAATCGAGCGCCACCGCAATTTCTTTTTTTCCCTCCGACCACGGCTGGTTATAGACGTGCAAAATCCCGCTGCGCAGTGCGATCACGTCGTAGGCGAAATTGATCGCGAACAGCAGCAGCGCCAGCACCGGCCACGGCGCGCCGTGCACGGCCCAGGCGATCGTCGCCGTCGCCGAGCCGAAGACGAAGCCGTGGTGCGGGCGGAAGCGGCCGAGGCGGAGGCGGGTGTCGAATTCCCACACCTTCAGCACATTCGTGCCGATCGCGGGGACGATGTAGGCCCATACGATCGGCAGGAGCCAGGCGGCGAGGGCGAGACGGACATCGCGATATTCGCGAATCCACAGCCATAGCGACAGCGGCGCGAGCACCGCCGGCGCGACGTACTGGTAAATCGACAGCGTCCGTCTCAATGCAATCCGAAGCGCATCCCGTGCTTCTTCGGGATCTCCTTTTTGAACAGCAGCGTGTATTTCCAAAAGCCGGCCACGCGCGCGGCGGAGCGCAAATGCGTTTTCACGTCGGCGAAGCGGTGCAGCAGCGACGGGAAGGAATTGAACCGCGTCCGCGCGGCGTGGCAGGCGTCGGTCAATTCCTTCGGTGTCATCAGCTTCGGCACGAAGGCGGCGTGATTGAAGCGGTACTGCGGGTGCAGCCACCACTTCCCGTCCCACAAGAGCCGCCCTTCCTTTTCCAGTTTGCGATACAGCGGCGTGTTCGGATACGGCATGAGGATGTTGTAGGCGGCGAGCGTGAAGCGGCTCTCCAATGCGAAGTCGACCGTGGCCGCGATCGACTCGGCCGTGTCGTGGTCGTAGCCGAGCGTGAAGGCGGCCCAGCTCTGCATCCCGTGCTCGCGGAGGATGCGCACCTCCTCCTTGTAATGCGAAAACCGCGGCAGGTTCGGCGACTTGCGCGCGTCGTGCAACGACTGCGGAGTGATCGACTCGAATCCGGTGACGTTGCCCCAATTCCCAGCGCGCTCCAGGAGCTTCATCAATGGCCGATTGCGCGTCACGTCGAGCGAGGCCTGGCTGACCCAGTGCAATTTCATTGGGATCAAGGCGTGGCAGAGCTCCGCCAGCGCCTTGTGATCGGAGGCGATGTTGTCGTCGATGAAAAAGATGAACTTGCGGTCCTGGGCCTCGATCTCGCGGAGCACGTCGTCGATGGCCCGGTGATAGTGCTTCTTGTCGAAATACTGGCTCACCGCGCAGAAGCTGCAGGCGAAGCGGCAGCCGCGCACGTACTGCATCAGCGTCAGCGGCAGGTAGCCTTTGCCTTTGAAGAGATCGCGGCGGGGGAGGACGCGGTTGATTTGCCCGACGCCGGGCTTGCCTTCGTAGCGCGGCTGCAATTTGCGTTTGCGGGCGTCGTTGACAATGGTTGCCCAAACGGTTTCGGCATCGCCGAGCAGAATTGCGTCGGCGTGCTCGGCCGCCTCGTCGGGGAGAAGCGTGACGTGCATCCCGCCGAGGATGACGGGGACGCCGCGCAGGCGGTACTCGGCGGCGATCTCATAGGCGCGGCGCGCGGTGTACGTCTCGACCGTGATCGCGGCGAGGTCCGTCGGCTCGTCGAACGGGATCGGCTCCATGCGGTCGTCGTAGAGCGCGCACTCGACGTCGGGCGGCGTCATGCCGGCCAGCACGGCCAGCATGAGCGGCTCCATCCGCCCCTCGTCGACGTAGAGGCTGTGCTCCATGCGGCCGATGTTCGGCTTGATGAAGGTGATCTTCATGAGCCGAGCCGCCTGCGCTGTTTCTTGTAGATCTCGCGGCGGGAGATGACGTTGGCGACGAGCGTGAGGCCGACCGAGGCCGCGCCGAAGAGCCGCCGGCCGATGGCGCTCCAGCGGTAGAAGCGGCGCCGGGCCTCGAAGACGCCGCCGGCGAGATCCTGCGCGCTCATGCCGCGCGGGGTGAAAACGGCGTCGCCGTAGCGGTAATCGGGATCGAGCCACCAGCGTTCGGACAGCAGGCGGCCTTCGCGCAGCAGGCGGTCGTAGAGCGCGGAGCCGGGCATCGGCGTGAGCGGGTTGAAGTTCGCGATCTCGAGGTTCGACTGGAGGGCGAAGTCGAGCGTGCGCTCGATCGTGTCGGGCGTGTCGGCGTCGTAGCCGAGGACGAACGTGCCGTAGATGGCGATGCCGCGCTGGTGCAGGGCGCGGACGACGCGCGCGTACGAGCCGGCCGCGGCGTTCCACGACTTGTTCATCTGCGCGAGGCTTTCGGCGTTGAGCGACTCGAAGCCGATGAGGACGCCGGCGCAGCCGGCGGCGGCGACGCGGTCGAGCAGGGCCTCGTCGCGGGCGACGTCGATGCTGATCTGGCAGAACCAGCGGCGCCGGAGCGGCGTGAGCGCTTGCAGCAACGCGAGCAATTCCGAGCGGCGGCCGAAGAGGTTGTCGTCGACGAAAAAGAGGAGGCGGCTCGCCGGCAGCGTTTCGATTTCGTCGATCAGGCCGTCGAGCGGGCGCACGCGCAGCGACGCGCCATAGAAGGAGTGGATCGAGCAGAAGTCGCAGGCGAAGCGGCATCCGCGGCCGTACTGCACGAGCTCGATCGGCGCGTACTTTTTCCCTTCGTAGATGGAGCGGTCGATGCGGTAGTCGTCGAGCGGGCGCTCGTTGTTCCCGCGAATGATCCCCTCCCTGCCGGCCAACGCCTCTTCCCACGCTCCCTCGGCGTCGCCGGCGACGACGGTGTCGGCGTGCTGCAAGGCCTCGTCCGGAAGGAACGTGGGGTGATAGCCGCCCATGACCACGCGGACGCCGCGGGCGCGGTAGTCGTCGGCGATCTCGTAGGCGCGGCGGGCGGTGAAGGTCTCGACACTCAGCGCCGCGAGATCCGGCGCATCGTCCTTCGGCAGGGCCTCGGCTTTCTCGTCATAGAAGGCGACGTCCCACCTCGGCGCGCGCGCGGCGAGGATGCCCATGGCCAGCGGCGGCATGGCGTCGGTGGAGCGATAGTCGCCGAGGTTCGGGCGGATGAGGGTGAGCTTCACAGCAGCGCTGCCTCCGGCTGCGCGGGTCGTCCGTTCGGCGGAACGCTGCCATCAAACGTAACGGCGTAGACGCGCGAGCGCGCCGACATCGGCTTGAAGCGCTGCACGATCTCGCGCAGCGGATTCTCCGCGTGCATGCCGATGGTGGCGACCGGCGTCGTGCAGTGCGAGAGGAGGTCTTCCATGGCTTCGGCGCTCGGCGACTCCATGGCGAAGAAGGCGATGAAGGTGTGGTCGAGCGCAGCACCCTCTCTCGGGAGCGGCACGCGGCGCGCCAGTCTGGCGAAGGCGTTGTAGATCGGGATCAGCGACGGCGCGCGATAGCGCCGGGCCACGATGCGCTTGAACGCGCGCTGGTCCCACAGCGCGGCCACGCCGCCGTCGCAGACGAAGAAGTTGCCGATGCGCTGTACGAGATCGTCGTCGAGGACGGGCGAGCATTGGAAGCGCGCGGCGAGGGCGTTGTGCAAGGCGACGTCGGCGCCGCGGCGCCAGAGGTTTCGGCGACGCCCGCGCGAGGTTGGCAAGGCGAAGGTGATGTAGTCGCCGCGGAAGTGATATTCGGGCAGGCCGCGCACGCCCTTTTCGAGCAGTCGTTGCGCGATGACGTTGTCGCTGCCGATCGTCGTGAACCACCACGGCACGGCCTCGCGCGCGAGCGCGGGCACGGACGCGTAGCCCTCGCGCAGGTGGCGGATGCGCCGGCGAAACTGCGGCTTTACACGCAGGCCGCCGAGGTAGCCGAGGCGTTGCGGGCGTCCGTCGACGTGGGCCGGGAGCACCGAGGCGATGTAGCACCCGATCACGTCGTCGTTCTCCTCGGCGACGACGGCCCAGTCGTACGACGACGGCGCGCGCTCGATGGCCAGGTCGGCCCACGACGGCATCGCCGTCTCGGCCAGCAGCGCGCGCACGGTCGCCTCGTCGTCGGGCGTGGCGATGCGGAACGTTGTCACTGCACCTCCAGCAGTCGCGCCGGCGTCTTCGCCGGCCGGCATGGCGGCGTCCCGCCGCCCGCCGGCGCCGAGACGGCGCCTCTCCGGCCGGCGAGACGC
>JBKOUP010000508.1:0-7592 GCA_046723495.1 Acidobacteriota bacterium | reverse complement strand
ACCGTGGCCGGCTTGGCCGCGCTGCACGAGCGGTTCGGCTCCCAGCCGTGGCGCGCGCTGCTCGCGCCGGCGGCGGCGCTGGCGCGGAGCGGCGTGCGCGTCGACGCCGACGTCGCCGCTGCCATCGTCGCGGCGAAGGACGAGCGGCACATCGAGCAATTCAAATCGTCGCAGCCGCTGCTCGAGAAAAAGCGCGGCGACAAGCTCGTGCAGCCCGACCTGGCCGCGGCGCTCGACCGCCTCGGCGAACACGGCGCGAAGGACTTCTACGGCGGCGAGCTGGCCCGCCGCCTCGTCGATGCCGTGCGCGGCGGCGGCGGCATCATCACCGACCGCGACCTCCGCGACTACGCCGCCGAGTGGCGCGCGCCGATCCGCATCGACTTCCGCAAGCACGCCATCTGCATGCCGCCGCCGCCGTCGACCGGGGCGTTCGTCGTCGCCGAGGCGCTGAACATCCTGGCCGGATTTCCGCTCGATCCGACGCCGAGGACCTTCCACTACCTCGCCGAGGCCGAGCGCCGCGCCGCGCTCGACCGCGACCGCTATCTTGGCGATCCCGAAAACGGCCGCCTGCCGTGGCGCGATCTGCTCTCCGAGGAACGCGCCAAGGCCTGGCGCGCGACCATCGACCCGAACCGCGTCACGCCGAACATCATGCTCAAGGAGCCGGCCGCGGAGACCGCGCACACCGCGCATTTCTCGATCTACGACGCCATGGGCAACGCCGCCTCGGTCACGCTCACGCTCGACGACGACTTCGGCAGCGGCTTCGTCGTTCCCGGCCTCGGCTTCGCGCTCAACGACGCGCTGCACGACTTCACCGATGTTCCCGCGAACGCGCTCGGCCCGTCGCGCCGCGCGGCGTCGTCGCTCTCGCCGACGATCGTGCTGCGCGACGGCATCCCGCTGCTGATCGAAGGGACCTCGGGCGGCGTGACGATCCCGACCACGCTGCTGCAACTGATCCTGCGCAGCGTCGTCTTCACGCAGCCGCTCGCCGACGCCGTCGAGGCCCCGCGCTTCCACCAGGACGCGGCGCAGGAAGACGTGCTTTACGAGAAGAGCCGTGCGCCGCGCACGGTCATCGAGGCCCTCATGGCCATGGGCCACGGCGTGCGCGCCACCGACTCCATCGGCAACGTTGCCGCGGTGGGCGTGTACGGTGAAAGAATCTTCGCCGTGGCCGATTCGCGGCACAGCGGCGCGGCAGGCGGATATTGATGGACCAGAACGAACTGAAGATCGCGGCTGCGCGCGCGGCGCTCGAGGAGGTGCGTGACGGCATGCGCCTCGGCCTCGGCACCGGCTCGACCGCGGCGGAATTCGTGAAGCTTCTGGCCGGACGCAACGTCCGCTGCACCTGCACCTCGAAAGCGACCGAAGCGCTGGCGAATTCGCTCGGCATCGCCACGTTCGCGCTCGCCGACCTCGCCCCGCTCGACCTCGCCATCGACGGCGCCGACGCCCTCGATGACCAGCTCCGCCTGATCAAAGGCGGTGGCGGCGCGCTGCTGCGCGAGAAGATCGTCGAGCAGGCCGCGCGGCGCTTTCTCGTCATTGCCGACGAGTCGAAGGTCGTGGCCACGTTCAGCGGGCATCGCCTCCCGGTCGAGGTCACGCCGTTCGCCAAGGACGTGCTCGAGAAGCGCTTCGCCGAGGAGGGACTGCAGCCGGTCCTGCGCCTGCGCGACGGGCAGACGCGCATTACCGACGAGGGGAACATGATCCTCGACGTGCGCGTGCCTGACGATCAGGACATCGCCGACGTCGCCGCGCGCGTGCGCGCGAACGCGGGCGTCGTCGAGACGGGATTCTTTCCGAGCGAGGCGACCGAGGCCGTCATCGCGGGGCTGCAGGGACTTCGCCGCCTGCGCCGCTAGCGTCCGTCTTCGGCACCGTCACGTCGAAGTGCCACGCCGCATCCTTGTAATAGAACGACACCAGCGACGCGAACTCCGTCTTCAGCGGCTTGTTCATCTTCGTCTCGAACAGCGGATACAGCCACGTCGGCTCGTCGTAGTGCCAGAACAGTTCCGCGTGGCCGATCAGCGGATCGGTCGGATGGCGCTGGAAGTTGCGCATGTCGTCGTAGAACTTGAAGCAGATCGTGGCGCGGAAGCACGGTCCGCGCGCGCTCGGCGCCGTGCCGAGGATGCGAAACCCCTTCGCCGTCACCTCCGCGGTCACGCCCGTCTTGCCGTCCGCCGTCGAGAACGGCTTGACCGTGACCAGCCCCGCCTTCGCCAGGTTGTCGAGCGTGCGCAGCGACTTCTCGTCGAAGTCGTCCTTCGGCGCGCTCGCGCTCCACCACACCCGCTGCGGCACCTCCGCGTAGACCGGCACCTTCTGCACCATGAAGCGCGAGAGCACCTCGCGGGCCTTCGACTCGGTCAGCGGCTCGGCGCGGTCGCAGGCGAGCGCGAGCAGCAAGAGCAGAAGCAATCCTTGACTCGACCGGCCTCGCATGCTTTAACTCCCCTCCTTTTGACCGACAAGCTCCTCGACGCCCTGGCCCGCTTCTGCCTTCGCCGGAGCGGCCGCATTATCGCCGCCTCCGTCGTCGTCGCCGTCATCGCCGTCGCCGCGGGCTCGCGCCTCAGCTTCGATCCCGATCTCCTCAACCTCATCCCGCAGAAAAACCGGCAGGTGAACGAGTTCCGCAAAGTGCTGCGGGACATGGGCACGATCGACTACCACATCGTCGTCGTCGAGATCCCGCCGGGCCGCGACGTCCACGACTACGACTCCCTCATCGACGCCGTCGCCGACGGCTACCGCAAGGACCCGCGTATCGAAGACGTCACCTACAAAGTCCCGAACCCGCTCGACTTCGTGCAGACCATCCTCCCGCACGCGCTGCTCCTGCTCACGCCGGCGGAGCTGAACGAGGCGGCGGCCAAGCTTTCCGACGAGGGCATCCGCGAGTCCGTGGCGCGCAACCGCGCCCTGCTGGAAACGCCGCAGTCGATGGCCCTCAAGCAGCTCGTGCAGTTCGACCCCTTCAACTTCGCGCCGATCTTCCTCCGCAAGTTCCAGGCCGCCAGCGGCGGCATGCGCCTCGACACCTCCAGCGGCTACTACCTCTCGTCCGATCACACCACGCTCCTCATCCTGGCGAAGCCGAAGCGGCCTGCGCAGGACGTGCCATTCGGGAAGGCGCTGCTCTCGGACATGGCCCTGATGGAGGCGGGCGCGCTGGCCGACTTCCAGAAAAACGCGCCGCCGCGGACGCCGCTGCCGACGATCGAGCACACCGGCGGCTACTCGATCGCCACGGCCGACGCCGACCTCATTCGCTACGACGTCATCGTCAACGTCGTCGGCTCCTTCTTCGGCGTGCTGGCGCTCTTCATCTACGCCTTCCGCCGCGGCGCTTCCGTCGTCTACGCCGGCGCGCCGCTGGCGATGGGATTGGCCCTGACGTTCGGCACCGCCGGCGCGGTCTACGGCGTCCTCTCCCAGGCCAGCGCCGGATTCGCGGCACTGCTGGCCGGCCTCGGCATCGACTTCATCACCGTCCTCTACGGCCGCTACGTCGACGAGCGCAACCGCGGCGCGGAGATGCCGGCGTCGATCCGCACGATGATGCGCTCCACGCTGCCCGGCGTCGTCGTCGCCGCCATCACCACCGCCGGGACGTTTTTCGCGTTCCTGGCCACCGACTTCCGCGGCATGACCCAGCTCGGGTTCCTGACCGGCACCGGCATCCTGCTGTTCCTCCTCTGCGTCGTCTTCCTGCTTCCGGCGCTCATCGTCTTCAGCGAGCGCAACGAACGGAAGCGCGCGCCGAAGCTCTACCTCCACTCCTTCGGCGCCGGGCATCTCATCGACCTCTCCATCATCCGCCCGCGCGTGACCGTGGCGGTGTGGGTCATCTTCATGCTGATCTGCGGCGCTCTCGCCACGCGCATCCATTTCAGCGACAACATCCAGGACCTGCGCGCCGGCAACAACAGCGGCGTGCGCACGCAGGCCTACGTCACGCAGAAGTTCGGGCAGTCGTTCGACTTCATGATGTACGTCTGCGAAGGGAAGACGCTCGATGAGGTGATGGCCAGGACGAGCGCGGCCACGGCCGACCTCGAAGCGCTCGTGCGCGACCACACCATCGGCTCGATCCAGTCGCTCTCGACCTTCCTCCCGCCGCCGCAGCAGCAGGCCGCGGTCATCGCCGAGCTGCGGCGCGGCGCGAACGACCGCTTCAATGAAGCGCGGATCACGAAAACATTCAGAGATGCGCTGATCGCGAACGGCTTCCGCGCCGAGGCCTATGACAGCTACCTCGAGCTCTTCACGCAGTCGCTGCAGCCGAAGGAGCCGGTCACGCTGGCGAACCTCGGCAACAGCGATCTCACCAAGCTGGCCGCGCGCTTCGTCAAGCCGGTCGGCGGCGGATGGATGTCGGTCATCTACGTCTACCCCGTCGGCAGGAGCTGGCCGCGCGAGGTGTCGCCGGCGCTGCTCGCCGTACCGGACAAACATCCCGGCGACATCCTCACCGGCGTGAACCTCGTCAGCAGCACGCTGCGGCGCATCGTCATGGCCGACGCGCGGCGGGCCACGCTCATCGGCTTCGTGGCCGTCTTCATCCTCATGTTCGTCAGCTTCCGGACGATCAAGATGACGGCGCTGACGTTCGTCCCCTTCGTTGCCGGCGCGATCGGCATGCTCGGCCTGATGGCGCTCATGGGATTGCAGTTCAACTTCATGAACATCTTCGTCGGGCTGATGATCATCGGCGTGGCCACCGACTACGCGATCTACATGCTCCAGCGCTACATCGAGGCGCCGGCAATTTTCCCGCGCGCGGCGCACGAGACCGGCAAGGCCATCCTCATGGCCGCGCTGACGGCCATCGTCGGCTACGGCTCGTTCGCCTTCTCGCATTACCCGGGGCTGCGATCGATCGGCTATGCTTCGTTCTTCGGCATCGGCTTGAGCGGCCTGGCCGCGATCACGCTGCTGCCGGCAATTCTGGTGATGGGTGATGCACGACATGCAGAACGCCACGATTCCCGCGATCCTCGTTGACCGAATCCGCGGCCGGGCCGCGCTGAACCTGCTGCTCATCGCCGGCGCGAGCCTGCTGATCGCTCTGGCCGCGCAGATCGCCGTGCCGCTGCCGGGATCGCCGGTGCCGCTGACGATGCAGCCGCTGGCGGTGCTTCTCGTCGGCGTGGTCCTCGGCTCGTGGCGCGGCGCCGCCGCCGCGGCGCTCTATCTGCTCGAGGGCGCGAGCGGCCTTCCGGTCTTCGCGCAGGGACACGGCGGCATCTTCTGGCTGACCCTCGGCCCGACCGCCGGCTACCTGCTGTCGTATCCGCTGGCCGCGTTCGTGGCCGGCTGGGTGTCGGAGCGCGGCTTCGGCTCGACCGTGCTGCGCTCCGTGGCCGGCATGCTCGCCGCGCTGGCGATCATCTACGCGGGCGGGTGGTCGGGGCTGACGATGATGTCGGGGACAAAGGCCGCCTTCGCGATGGGCATCGCCCCGTTCCTGATCGCCGACGTGATCAAAGTCGCGCTCGGCGCGGCGCTGCTGCCGCGCGCGCAGCGGGCCATCGCGCGGCTCAGCGCCTGACGCTCGGGTTGTCGGCCGATCGTCGCGAAATGTGGGGCGGGATTCATCCCGCCCGCGCGGACTGAAGTCCGCGCCACACATGCCGAGAGATCAGTGCACCGGCGCCGGCTCCGGCTCCGGCAGCGGCTTCGACTCCCGTCCGGCGCGCTCCGTCGTCTTCTGCTCGGCGGCGCTGCTGTCGAGCAAGGCGATCTGCAGCACGTCCTCGATGTGCTCGACGAAGTGGAACTGCATGTCCCGCTTGATCGGCTCTGGCACGTCCACGAGGTCGCGCTCGTTCAGCTTCGGCAGGATGATCGTGTTGATCTTCGCCGCGCGCGCGGCCAGCACCTTCTCCTTCACGCCGCCGATGGGCAGCACGTCGCCGCGCAGCGTCACCTCGCCGGTCATGGCCACGTTGCGGCGCACCGGCCGCCCCGTCAGCACGGAGATGATCGCGCAGGTGATCGTGATGCCGGCGGACGGCCCGTCCTTCGGGATGGCCCCGGCCGGAACGTGGATGTGGATGTCGTGCGTGTCGAAGTAGTCCGACGGAATTCCCTGCTCGTCGGCGTGGGCGCGCGCGTACGTGAGCGCCGCCTGCGCCGACTCCTTCATCACCTCGCCGAGCTGTCCGGTCAGCTGCAGCTTTCCCTTGCCGCGCACGGCCGTGGCCTCGATGAAGAGAATGTCGCCGCCGACCGCCGTCCAGGCCAGCCCCGTGGCCACGCCGACCTGGTCGCGCTCCAGCAGCTCTTCGGCGAAGTGCTTCATCGGTCCGAGGAACTTGTCGACGTTGGCATCGGTGATGCGGTAGTTCTCCTGCACTTTTCCTTCGGCCACCTGCACGGCGATCTTGCGGCAGATCGTGCCGATCTCGCGCTCCATGTTGCGGAGGCCCGCTTCCTTCGTGTAGCCGGTGATGATCTTCATGACCCCCGAGTCGGTCCACGTCACCGCCACGCCGGTGATCCCGTTCTCCTCCATCTGCTTGGGGATGATGTGCTGGCGGGCGATCATCAGCTTCTCCTCATCCGTGTAGCCGGAGAGGCGGATGACTTCCATGCGGTCGAGGAAGGCCGGCTGGATCGTGTCGAGCACGTTGGCCGTGACGATGAACATCACGTTCGACAGGTCGTAGGGCACGCCGAGGTAGTGGTCGCGGAACGAGAAATTCTGCTCGGGGTCGAGGACCTCCAGCAGCGCCGACGACGGATCGCCGCGGTAGTCGGCGCCGATCTTGTCGACCTCGTCGAGCATGAAGACGGGATTCGACGTCTGGGCCTGGTTGATTCCCTGGATGATGCGGCCGGGCAGCGCGCCGACGTACGTGCGCCGGTGCCCGCGGATCTCGGCCTCGTCGCGCACGCCGCCGAGGGAAATGCGCACGAACTTGCGGTCGAGGGCGCGGGCGATCGAGCGGCCGAGCGAGGTCTTGCCGACGCCGGGCGGGCCGACGAAGCAGAGGATCGGCCCCTTCATCTTCGTGCCCTTCAGCTTGCGCACCGCCAGATATTCGAGGATGCGCTCCTTGATCTTCTCGAGGTCGTAGTGGTCCTCGTCGAGCACCACGCGGGCGCGCTGCAGGTCGTGATTGTCGGCCGACACCACCGCCCACGGCAGCCCGGTCATCCAGTCGAGGTACGTGCGGATGATCGACGTCTCCGCCGAGTCGGGATGCGATCGTTCCAGGCGCTTGATCTGCTTTTCGACTTCCTCGCGCGCCTCCGAGGGGATCGCTTTCTCCTCGATCTTCTTGCGGTAGTTCTCGATCTCTTCCTGAACTTCTTCCCCTTCGCCGAGCTCCGACTGAATGGCCTTGAGCTGCTGGCGCAGGAAGTACTCGCGCTGCGACTTGTTCATCTCCCCCTGCGCGGCGGTGGAGATCTCCTGCTGCATGGTCAGGAGGTTGATCTCGCGGGTGAGGAGCTCGTTGACGCGCTTGAGCCGCTCGACCGGGTCGATGGTTTCGAGGATCTGCTGCGCTTCCTCGAGCTTGAGGTCGAGGTTGGACGCGGCGAGGTCGGTGAGC
>JBKOUP010000474.1:0-7940 GCA_046723495.1 Acidobacteriota bacterium | reverse complement strand
GTGTGAAGTAGTTCCCCGCCTCCGCCCCGACCACCCGCGCCCCCCGTGCGTATGCGTCGCGCAGGAGCTGCGTGGCGATGCCCTGACGCCGGACGTCGCGGTGCACGGCGAGGATGCGCAGGAAGGGGCCGCAGGTCACCGAGACGCCGAGGAAGTCGCCGAAGACCGTGACCACCGGCGCGCCGGCGACGCCGTCGCCGAAGCACTTCTCCTCGGCCACGCGCACCAGGTCGTACGGCGTGTCGTTCGCCTGCGCGAACAGCTCGCGGAGGCGGGGGAGGTCGGCGGGGGTTGCAGTGTGCACCGAATTCGCAAAGATACCGCGCATGATTATCAACTGTCCCTCATGCGGCCAGCCCAACCGCGTGCCGGAACAGCTCGGCAGCGGTGCAAAAGCAGTCTGTGGAAAGTGCAAGAGCGAGCTGATCAGCGGCGATGGCCACCCCGTTGCGCTCAGCGACGCCGGCTTCGCTCAGGAGATCGCCCGCGGGAGATGGCTCGTCGACTTCTGGGCGCCGTGGTGCGGCCCGTGCCGGATGATCGCGCCGGTGCTCGATGAGATCGCCTCGCAGCGCGACGATCTCCGCGTCGGCAAGCTCAACGTCGACGAGAACCAGCGCACGGCCGTGCAGTACCGGGCCATGAGCATCCCGCTTCTCGTCTTCTTCGAGGACGGCGTGGAGAAGGGGCGCGTCGTCGGCGCGGTGCCGAAGGGGCACATCGAGGCAGCCATCCGGCAGTACCTTGGCTGACGGGCGATGGCCTTCGTCCCGCGCGATCCCCAGCACCGCGACGAGCTCGGCGTCTTCGCGCGGAAAGTCTTCGTCGTGGCCGGCGTCGTCGTCCTGCTGGCGATCCTCTGGGCTGCGCGCCACGTCCTCTTTCTCGTCTTCATCGCCGCCGTGCTCGCCGCCGGCATCGCCCCGGCCGTCCATCGCGTGCGCGTCCTCGGCCGGCATCTGCTGCACCGCAACATCCCCCGCGGCGCGGCGGTGCTGATCGTCTACTTTCCCTTCGTCGTCCTCATGCTCCTGCTGCTGCTGATCATCGTGCCGCGCGTGATCATGGAGACGCGCAGCCTCGGCGCGCAATTGCCCGCCCTCATCGACCAGAACATCCTCACGCCGCTGGAGCGCTGGGTGCCGATGGGCGCCGCGCGCGCCTACCTGCGCACGCACGGCCTGGCGCTGCCGCGGGGCAGCGTCGTCGTCTACGTGCGCGGCGCGGCCGCCGCGGTCGGCTCGTTCATCGCCGTCCTCTTCATGGTCGTCTACATGCTCATCGACGCGAACCGGCTGCGGAACATGATCCTGCTCGTCTATCCGCCCGAGGTGCGGGCGCGGCGGCGGGTCATGCTCAACCGCGTCGGGCGGCGCATGAGCAACTGGATGGGCGCGCAGCTCATCCTCTCCGGCATCATGGGCGTGGCCGTCTTCACTGGGCTTCTGCTGCTGCGCGTGCCGTACGCGTTGCCGCTGGCGATGTTCGCCACGGTCGGCGAGATGGTGCCGGTCATCGGCCCGATCGTCGGCACGGCGCCGGCGCTCGTCCTGGCCCTGCTGCATTCGAAGTGGCAGTTCTGGGGCGTGCTGATCATGGTCCTCGTGCTGCAGAAGCTGGAGAACCTTCTCATCGCTCCGCGGGTGATGGCGCGCAAGGTGGCGATCTCGCCGTTGACGGCGTTCGTGGCCTTCATGATCGGGGCCTCGCTCTTCGGCGTGGCCGGCGCGCTCATGGCCATCCCGGTCGCGGCGGTGCTGCAGGTCGCCTTCGAAGAGGCCTTCGTCGAGCAGCGCGAGCGGCGGCGCGACTCCGCACGCGCCGGCACGCTGCGCAAGCGCACGTGGTAACCTTTGTTCCTCCCTTGCTGAAACTACCGACTCTGCTTCGCAAACCGGCGCCGCCGCCGCCGCGCGACCGCTTCCGGCCGGGCGTCGAGCATGCCCCGCTGGGCATCGCCTTTGTCGGCATCGACGGCGGATGGCTGCACTTCAACGACCGCCTCGGCGAGATCGTCGGCTACACGCGCGAGCAGCTGCGCCATGTGACCTTCAACGACATCACCGATCCCGACGACGCCCGCCGCGAGGCGACGTTCCTGCGCCGCCTGCGCGCCGGCGACATCCCGCGCTACCGCATCGAGAAGCGCATCGTCGACCGCCGCGGCAGGACGCGCGCGATCGTCGTGGCGGCCACGCTCGTCCGCGACGCGCGCAGCAGCGCCCCCGACTTCTTCGTCTTCGTCGTCGATGACGCCCCCATCCCGGCTGCGCCCCTCGTCGTCGAGAAGACGTCGGCGCAGGACCGCGCCCTCCTCGAGCAGGCGCGCGCGAACGCCGAGTCGCATGGAAAGGAGCTGAAGCGGACCATCGGCGAGTTACGCGCACAGCTGGAGTGCACCTACAGCGCGCTCGAGGAGAAGACGGGCGAACTGCGGATCATGGCCAACGCCCTGCGGATGGAGATGCAGCGCCGCAAGGCCGCCGAGCGGGCGTTGCTCGAGGAGAAGCTGTCGGCCTCGGCGATCGACGCGCTCGTTCATCTGGCCGAGGAGTTCGAAAACGACATCGAGATCCCGCCTCCGCCGCCGCCCCGCCCGCCCGCGACGGAGCTCCTCGTGGCCGGGCCGGTGGCGAAGAAGTTCCACCGCATGAGCTGCGGCTCCGCACGCCGGCTCGACGAGGAGACGCGGATCATGTTCACGAGCGTCGCCGACGCCATGAACGCCGGCTACGCGGCGTGCCGTTTGTGCGGCAGCTGACTTGCCGTACAATCGTCGCGACTCCCCCGACAACGTACAGAGGTGCGGAATGCGACGTGTCGCCGCGTTGGTCGTCTTCTTGTTTGCCACATCGCTGCACGGGCAGTGGACCTTCGGCACGCGCCTGGAGCTGCGCGCGAATTACCGCGACAGCAAAGAGGCGAAGCGCGCGCTCGCCTTTCCCTTCCCGCCGAGCTTCCTGCCGGTGGGGCAGACGACCGGCTTCCTCGAGACCGTGAACGCCGGGCGCCACACGGAGCTCAGCGTCGCCCAGCTGCGCCTCGACGCGAACTACGGGAACTGGTTCGCCGCGCACGCGCAGGTGCACGGGCAGGACAAGTACCGCCGCAATCCGACGAGCGAGGACAAGAAGTTCGACGCCGACGAGCTGTACCTCCGCCTTGGCCCGAAGCCGGAGTTCCTCGACCGGCCGGAGCGGACGTCGTTCTTCATCCAGGGCGGCAAGTTCCCGCTCGCGGAGCGGCAGCCGACGCGCCTCCTGGAGAGCTACGGCCTGGCGGCGACGGCGTTCAACCGCTTCGAGGACGTCGGCTTCATGGGCGGCGGCTCGATCGGGCGCAATTTGTACTGGCGGCTGTCGGGCACGAGCGGAAATCCGCTCTACTTCCGCGACTCGAACGCCCTCGCCGGCGACAACGGGATCAAGGAACTGCTGCTGCCGAACCCCGATCCGCGCCTGAAAGCAGGAATTCCGATCCTCTACAACACGGAGACCGAGGGGTACTTTCTGAAGACCGACCACGTCCAGTTCGGGCAGGCCATCGGATACCGGTGGCAGAACGCCGCGCAGACGGGCGGCTTCGACGCCATCGTCTTCCACTACCGCCGCTCGATGGCGGACCGGGAAGCACTTACCGGCACGTTCTACAGCGCCGACCTGCAGCTGCTGAAGGGGCCGCCGGGCTTCGGGATCAGCCTGCCGATCAGCGGCCGGCGGAAAGAGGAGACCGGGACGCGGATCTACACGGAGTGGCACGGCTTGACAGGGACGGTGCAGTTCACCAAGCAGCTTTTCGCCGGCCTGCATCGGCAGGGCGAAGAGCTTGAGGTCGGCTACCAGCTCCCGTGGTCGTTCGGGCCGAGCGTCGGCGGCGAGTCGCTGGTGCAGGGGATCCAGCCGGCGGTGCGCTGGAGCGGGCTGCAGAATTCGTTCAAGGGGCCGAGGACCTTCGTCGACCCGAGCATGTGGTGGAACTGGGTGAAGATCGACTACGGCGTCCGCATCGGCTTCGCCAAGCACACGGACGTGACGATCGAGCACGCCAAGCACGTCATCGTCGTGCCGGTGACACGGCTCAGGCCGGATGAAACGCTTGTGACGTTACGCGTGAGAATCTAGGATTCGCGATTCGCTATTCGGTGGCCTACTTTCGCGCCTTCACCCCGTACTGCTCAGCCACCGTCATCAACTCCCGTTCGACGTCCTCGCCGCCGAGCTGACGCCGAATCCGTTCAATCTCTGCCATTTCCGGCTCCTCCAAAGCGAAGCCGTGCGCCTGCAGCGCCTCCTGCGGCCTCTCGATCAGGCGGCGGCGGAACTCGGGGTGCTCCATGGCGCGGCGCACCACGGCGCCGATCATCTCGTTTCGCATCGTCTCCTCCGCTGCCGGACAGAGCAAACGATGGGCCGGAACCTTTCCCCCGGCCCGCCCGTCCCAAAGGGGATTTTTCCCAGCACCAGCCCGGTTGGCATCGCGAGCAATCATGAGCCCTCACACGTCCCGACGTGCGCTGTCCCTCACTCTCCTTCTCCTCCTCGCCGGCACGGCGGCCTTCGCCGCGACGCCGAGCGCGCGCTACAACTCCAAGATGGTCTACGACCCCGTCACCACGCACAGCGTGCTCTTCGGCGGGACCACCGCGATCGACCCATCGACGAAGATGCCGTACGAGTTCAGCGACACTTGGGATTGGAACGGCACGATCTGGACGCAGCTTTTCCCGCTGCACACCCCGCCGGCGCGCTTCGGCCAAGCCATGGTCTACGACTCGGCCCGCGACCGCATCGTCATGTTCGGCGGGCGTAGCGGCAACAACAAGCAGGACCTCAACGACACCTGGGTCTTCAAGAACGGCGACTGGACGCAGCTCGACCCGCCGGCCTCGCCGCCGGCGCGCGTCCTCGCCGACGCCGCCTACGATCCGATCCGCGACCGCGTCGTCCTCTTCGGCGGGCAGACGATCACGAGCGACAACAAGACCAGCACCCCGTTTTACGACACGTGGGAGTTCGACGGCACGACGTGGACGCAGGTCCTCAATGACGGGCCGCACGCCGACAAGCCGATCATGGTGTGGGACGCCGCGCGGGCGAACATCCTCATGCTCGGCATCGACACGAACATCACCTCGCACCAGTACAACTACGACCCGGCCGCGAAGGCGTGGGTCGAGAAGACCGGCACGCGGCTGCCGGGCTGCGTGAATCAGGGCGCCCTGGCGTACCAGTCGGACAGCGGCACGGTCTTCTTCAGCGGCGGCTTCTGCAACGGCGTCAGCACCATCGAAGACAACGAGGAGTGGGACGGGAACCAGTGGAATCCGAAGAGCGTCACCGTCAACGCCGGCCGCGTCTACGGTCCGGCCATGACGTTCGACGGCGTCCGCCAGCAGACCCTGATGTTCGGCGGCGTCCCCGCCGGCGGCACCATCCCGCGCAACGACCTCTGGCTCTTCTCGGGCGATTGGCTGCCGAATTACGATCCGAACTACACGCCGGGCGCGCGCGAGCTGATGGTCTTCCACCGCGACGACGCCAGCGGCGCGATCTGGCTCTTCAGCGGCCGCGACACGAGCGTTCTCTACGCCGATCTCTGGAAATACCAGTATGGCAAGTGGCAG
Organism: Acidobacteriota bacterium; assembly: GCA_046723495.1. GTDB lineage: Bacteria > Acidobacteriota > Thermoanaerobaculia > Gp7-AA8 > Gp7-AA8 > DATDFB01. Next base: position 2,317 of record JBKOUP010000474.1, on the reverse strand, counting down.
AGGATCGTCACGAACAATCCGCCGCCGACGAACTGCATCGCGCCGGCCAGCGCCTTCGACACCGACCGCCACAAGCTCGTGGTCCTCTGCGCCGACAACACGTTGGCCGAGTTCGATCTCAGCGATTGGAAGAGCATCACGGGCCTCAGCAAGAACCCGCCCGTGCGCGGCTTCAGCAGCATGACCTACGACGCGAACCTGAAGAAGAGCGTCCTCTTCGGCGGCTACACCTCCGACTACATCAACGAGACGTGGCTGTGGGACGGCGCGAACTGGACGCAGGTGACGAAGAACCTTCCGCCGCAGCGCATCCAGGCCCAGATGTGGTTCGATCCGCATCTGAACCGCACCGTGATCTTCGGCGGCATCGGCCGGCCGTCCAGGGACGAACGCGTCACGCGCTTCAACGACATGTGGTCGTTCGACGGCGCCGGCTGGACGCAGATCAAGCCCGCGCACCTGCCGCCGCCGCTCTACGGCTCGCAGATCGCCATCGATCCGACGACGAACAACGTCCTCCTCTTCGGCGGCGTGCGCACCGACACGGTCACGACCCCGGCCAGCGGCAACACCCCGGCCACGACGACGGAGGTGCAGTCCTACACCAGCGAGTTCTGGCAGTGGGACGGCACGGACTGGACGCAGGTGACGTTCCCGCGCATTCCGTACGCGCGCGAGAACGGAGGGATGGCCTTCGACCCGTCCACGCAGCGGATGGTGCTGTTCGGCGGCTACGCCGGCCAGCAGTGGCTGTCCGACACCTGGACCCTCACGCCGGACAAGGGCTGGCAACCGGTGATCACGAACGTGATCCGGCGGCGGACGGGGAGATAGGTTCGCAGGTTGTTAGGTTCTTAGGTTCTTAAGTTCTTAGTTGTTAGGTTTCCTAAGAACCTAACAACCTAACAACCTAAGAACCTTGTGCTAAGCTCCGCCGCCTGGTTCCAATGCCGGGCCCCACGCAGATCGCACTCGGCGCCGATCACGGCGGCTACGAGCTGAAGGAAGCGCTCAAGGTCTATCTGCGCGACCGCGGCCACGCCATCCGCGACCTCGGCACGCAGAGCAAAGACCCCGTCGACTACCCGAAGATCGCCCGCGCCGTGGCCGAGTCCGTCGCCTCCGGCGCCGCCAGGTTCGGGATCATGATCGACGGCGCCGGCATCGGCTCGGCCATGGCCGCGAACAAAGTCCCCGGCATCCTCGCCGCCGCCGCGAATAACGAAGCGCTGGCGCGCAACAGCCGGGAGCACAATGACGCCAACGTCCTCACCCTCGGCTCCGGACAGGTCGACCTCGACACCGCGAAGCGCATCGTCGACGTCTTCCTCTCCACCGACTGCACGGCCGATCGCCACCGGGCCCGGGTGAAAATGATTCGCGACTACGAGAAGAACATGACGCCAACCGACCTCTCCCCCGACGACATGGCCCGCATCGCCGCGCGCGTGCGCGAGCTCCTGGACGGTAGGGGCGCACAGCGTGCGCCCGCGCCCATCACGCCCGACCAGCTCGTCAAGCTCATCGACCATACCGTGCTCAAGGCCGAGGCCACGGGGGAGGAGATCGAGAAACTGTGTAAGGAAGCGATCGAGAACAAATTCTTCTCCGTCTGCGTCAACCCGTCGTGGGTGCCGAAGGCCAAGCAGCTCCTGCGCGGCACGCCCGTCAAAGTCTGCGCCGTCGTCGGCTTCCCCCTCGGCGCGCAGTCGTCGGAGATCAAGACCCTCGAGGCCCGGCGCGCTTTGCGCGAAGGCGCCAACGAGATCGACATGGTCATCAACATCGGTGCGCTCAAGAGCAAGGACGACCTCCTCGTCGCCCGCGACATCCGCGGCGTCGTCGAGGTCTGCGACGAGGCGCACGGCGTCTCCAAAGTCATCATCGAGACCGCGCTTCTCTCCGACGAGGAGAAAGTCCGCGCCTGCCAGCTCTCCATGAAAGCGGGCGCCGACTTCGTCAAGACCTCCACCGGCTTCTCGAAGTCGGGGGCGACCGTCGAGGACGTCCGCCTGATGGCCCAGACCGTCGCCCCGCGCCGGCTCGGCGTCAAGGCCTCGGGGGGCGTCCGCAGCTACGCCGACGTCGTCAAGATGGTCGAGGCCGGGGCCACGCGCATCGGCTCATCGAACAGCGTCAACATCCTCCAAGAGGCCCGGCAACTCGCCGCCAAGGGGTAAATGTGAGCGACTACGCATTCATCGACAGTAGCGTCGCGCCGGCGTCCACGCCGGCCGTCGTGGGGGCGGGCCCCCCGCGCGGGCGGGGGGTGTTTTTTTTGTTGGATACGGGTGAATATTAAAAAAAAAAAAACAAA
>JBKOUP010000387.1:0-6363 GCA_046723495.1 Acidobacteriota bacterium | reverse complement strand
CGCAGCGACTTCGCCCGCGCCGAAACGCTCTTCGCCGCGGCGGCGCTGACGAAGCCGGAGCTCGAGGCCGCGCGCGCCCAGCGCGACGCGGCCGAGGCGCGCCTGGCCAGCGCCGGCGCGATGTCGTCCGAGGCCCAGCTCGCCCTCGGCGACGCCTCCCTCGTCGCGCCGGCCGACGCCGTCGTGCTGCGGCGCAACGTCGAGCGCGGCTCGCTCGTCGGGCCGGGCCTGCCGGTCTTCACGATCGCCGGCACCTCGGCGGTGCGCGTCGTCTTCGGCGTTCCCGACCTCGTCGTCGCGCAGCTGAAAAACGGGCAGGTGCTCGCCGTCGTCATCGAGGCGCTGCACAAGACGTTCGACGCCAAGATCTCGCGCATCGCGCCGTCGGCCGATCCGAAGTCGCGCGTGTTCGAGGTCGAGCTGACGATCCCGAACGCGAGCGGCGAGATCAAGCCCGGAATGATCGCCTCGCTGCAGACGACGGAGGCGAAGAGCGCGGGGCCGGTCGTGCCGCTCGACGCGATCGTGCGCGCGCAGAACGGCTACGCCGTCGTCGTCGTCGATGCCGCCGAGGTCGCTCACGTCCGCCGCGTCGTCCTCGGCGGCATGATCGGCAACGACGTCGCCGTCACCTCGGGCGTCGCCAGGGGTGAGCGCGTCATCACCAAAGGCGCGACGATCGTCAGCGACGGCGAGAAGGTGCGGGTGATGCCATGAAGAACGAATTCAACACCGCGCGTTTCTTCACCGAGAACCGCCACATCTCCTGGGTGCTCCTCGCCTTCGTGGTGCTGTGGGGCGTGTGGGGCTACTGGAAGATGCCGAAGCGCAAAGACCCCGAGGTGCCGGTGCGCGTGGCCGTGGCGGTCTGCGCGTGGCCGGGGGCGAGCGCGGAGAAGGTCGAGCAGCTGGTCACGCAGAAGATCGAGGAGAAGATCGCCGAGAACGCCAAGGTGGCGAAGATCCAGTCGATCTCGCGCACGAGCGTCGGCATCGTCTACGTCGAGCTGGCGGAGAACGTGACGGATCCCGGCAAGCAGCTCGACGACATCAAGCTCAAGCTCGACTCGATCCACGACCTGCCGCAAGGCGCCGGGCCGATCGACTTCGTCAAGGACTTCGGCGACACCGCCGCGCTGATGCTGACGGTGGCCTCGCCGGCGGCGAATGAGGTGGAGGTGTCGCTGCGGGCGCGGGAGATCCGGAAGGCGATCGAGAAAGTACGGGACGAGTGGCGCCCCTCACCCTGGCGCTCCGCGCCTGTCCCTCTCCCCGCGAGCGGGGAGAGGGTGGCCGAAGGCCGGGTGAGGGGCGCCAGCCGCGTATCCGTCGTTGCCTGCGTCCCCGCCTCCATCTCCACGCGCGCCATCGAGCGCCGCCTCGACGTCTTCCAAAAACTCGCCGAGGAGAACGGCATCGCCCGCAACACCCGGCGGCTCGTCGGCAGCGGCTTCGCCGGTCTCGACTTCGAATCGGACCTCAGCGACGCGCAGCTCCTGGCGTTCGTCGAAAAAGTCAACGCCAACTCCGTGCAGGGGAGCGAGGACCATCCCGACACCTGGCCGCCCGTGGTCATCCACGATCCCGCCTCCGCCGAGGCGGCGCTGAACGCGACGCAGCACGACAAGTACTCCTACCGCGACCTCGACCGCTACACCGACGTCATCAAGAAAACGCTTCAGGCCGTGCCGCAGGTCTCGAAGATCACGCGCAGCGGCGTGCTGAAGGAGAAGATCTACCTCGACTACTCGCAGGAGCGGCTGGCGTCGTACGGATTGCAGACGTCGCTGCTCGATCGCATCCTCTCCGCGCGCAACATCACTCTTCCGGGCGGCATGCTGCAGGTCGGCGGGAAGAACCTCGTCATCGATCCCTCGGGCGAGTTCCACAGCGAGAAGGAGATCGGCGACGTCATCGTCTCCTCGAGCGCGAACGGCACGCCGCTCTACCTGCGCGACCTCGTCGACGTGAACCGCACCTACGAGACGCCGGCGCGCTTCCTCAACTTCTACCAGTGGCGCGACGCCAAGGGCGGCTGGCACCGCTCGCGCGCGGTGACGCTGGCGGTGCAGATGAAGTCGGGCGAGCAGATCGCCAACTTCGGCCGCGCCGTCGACGCCGCGCTGCGCGACGTCCGCGCGCGCCTGCCCGAGGATCTGATCATCGCCCGCACCTCCGACCAGCCGCTGCAAGTTGAAGAGAACGTCGATCTCTTCATGAAGTCGCTCTACGAGGCGATCGCGCTCGTCGTGCTCGTGGCGCTGATCGGCTTCTGGGAGTGGCGCTCGGCGCTGCTGATGGCGCTGTCGATTCCGCTGACGCTGGCGATGACGTTCGGGATGATGCTGATGCTCGGCGTCGATCTGCAGCAGGTGTCGATCGCCTCGCTAATCATCGCCCTCGGCCTGCTGGTCGACGATCCCGTCGTCGCCGGCGACGCCATCAAGCGCGAGCTGGCCGCGGGGGAGAAGCCGATCGTCGCCGCCTGGCAGGGGCCGACGAAGCTGGCCACGGCCATCCTCTTCGCCACGATCACGAACATCGTCGCGTATTTGCCGCTGCTGCTCTTGCGCGGCGACACGGGGAAGTTCATCTACACGCTGCCGGTGGTGCTGACGTGCTCGCTCGTGGCGTCGCGCATCGTGTCGATGACGTTCATCCCGCTGCTGGGCTACTACATTCTCCGTCCCGGTCACCAGCGCCCGGTCGGCACGACGCGCTTCGCGAAGCTGTATCGCAAAACCGGCGCGTGGGCGCTCGAACATCGCTGGAAGGTCGTGGCCATCTCCTTCATCTTCATCATCGCCGGCGGCCTCGTCTCCACGCGCCTGCAGAAGAGCTTCTTCCCGAAGGACTACTCGTACCTCTCCTACGTCGACGTCTGGCTCCCCGAGGACGCGCCGCTGACGGCGACGAACGCGACCGCGCGACGCGCCGAGGCCGTCGTGCGCCGCGTGGCCGGCGACAAACTCGCATCGCTGACGACGTTCGCCGGCGGCGGCGGGCCGCGCTTCTGGTTCTCGGTCTCGCCCGAATTGCAGCAGCTCAACTACGCGCAGATCGTCGTGCAGGTGAAGGACAAGCACGACACCGGCGCGCTCGTGCCGCGGCTGCAGCGCGCCCTCGACGCCGAGATCGCCGGCGCGCGCTGCGACGTGCAGCAGCTCGAGACCGGACCGCCCATCGGGATTCCCGTCGCGATCCGCATCTCCGGCACCGACATCCGCGCGCTGCGCGCGACGGCGGAAAAAGTGAAAGCGGTCTTCCGCTCGATCCCCGAGGCCGAGCGCGTGCGTGACGACTGGGGCGCGGAGAGCTTCGCCGTGAAGCTGCAGGTCGATCCCGACCGCGCCAACCTCGCCGGCGTGACGAACCTCGACGTGGCCGTCTCCTCGGCCGAGTCGATGAACGGCCTGCCGGTGACGTCGATCCGCGAGGGCGACCAGCAGATCCCGGTCGTGGCGCGGCTGCGCTCCGAGGAGCGCGCCCAGCTCGCCGACGTGCAGAACCTCTACGTGTCGTCGCTGACGTCGCAGCAGAAAGTGCCGCTGCGGCAGGTCTCGAACATCAGCTACGGGATGGAGACGGAGAAGCTGCGCCGACGGAACCAGTTCCGCACGATCACGGTGGCCTGCTTCCCGTCGCAGGGCGTGCTGCCGAGCGCGGTGCTGAACAAGGCCCGGACGCGCATCGCCGCCATCGCCGGCGAGCTGCCGCCCGGCTACAAGATCGAGATCGGCGGCGAGGAGGAGGAGCAGGTCAAAGGCTTCGCCGACATGACGGCGGTGATGCTGATCTCGATCGTGGCCATCTTCGTGGCCCTGGTGATCCAGTTCCGCAACGCCGTGAAGCCGCTGATCGTCTTCGCCGCGATCCCGTACGGCGTGGTCGGCGCGCTGATCGTGCTCGTCCTGGCCGGCGCGCCGTTCGGCTTCATGGCCTTCCTCGGCGTGTCGTCGCTGATCGGCGTGATCGTCTCGCACGTCATCGTGCTCTTCGATTTCATCGAGGAGGCCCATCACCGCGGCGAGCCGCTCAACGACGCGCTGCTCGACGCCGGCATCGTCCGCCTGCGCCCGGTGCTGATCACGGTCGGGGCGACGGTGCTGGGGCTGTTCCCGCTGGCGTCGCACGGCGGGCCGCTGTGGGAGTCGATGTGCTACGCGCAGATCGGCGGGCTGACCGTGGCCACGGCGATCACGTTGATCATGGTGCCGGTGATCTACGCGATTTTCGTGCGGGACCTTAAACTGATCGCGTGGGAACCACGTACTTCGCCTTCCTCCGAGGAATCAACGTTGTCGGCCGCAACGTCGTTCGCATGAGCGATCTGCAGGCGCTCTGCACGTCCCTCGGCTACGAGGACGCGCGGACGTTCCTGAACAGCGGCAACGTGATGTTCCGCGCGAAGAAGGCCACGCCGAAGGCGCTCGAGGAGGCCCTCGGCGTGCGGGTGATCCTGCGAACGGAGGCGGAGCTGCGCAAGGTGGTCGCGAACAATCCGTTCGAGACGATCCGCAATCCGAGCCTTCTCGTGGTGGTGTTTCTCGACAAGAAAGCGTCGCCCGATCTCCTGCGCGCCCGCTATCAGGGGCCGGAGATCATCCGCGGCGGCGAGGGGCGCGAGCTGTATATCGATTACGTGAACGGCCAGGGGCGGTCGAAGCTGACGCATTCCCTGATCGAGCGGACGCTCGGCGTCGCCGCGACGGTGCGGAACTGGAACACGGTGACGCGGCTGTTGGCGGCTGCGTGAGGGCCTACGGAATGACCAGCAGCTTCCCCGTCGTCTTCCGCCCCTCCAGATCCCGATGCGCCTGCGCGGCGTCGCCGAGGGCGTACTCCTTGTAGACCCGCACCTTCAGCGTGCCGGCGGAGATCATGGCGAACAGATCGCCGGCGCGCTGGTCGAGCTCCTCGCGTTTGGCGATGTAATTCGCGAGCGTCGGGCGGGTGAGGAAGAGCGATCCCTTCTGCGAGAGCTTGATCGGGTCGAAGGGCGGCACGGCGCCGCTCGAGGCGCCGAAGAGCGCAAGCAGGCCGCGGGGGCGGAGCAGATTCAGATCGGCGTCGAACGTCGACTTGCCGACGCCGTCGTAGATCACGTCGGCGCCGCCGGGGATCAGGCGCTTCGCCTCGGACTCGAAATCCGACTCCGTGTAGACGATCATCTCGTCCGCGCCGGCCTCGCGCGCGAGCTTCGCTTTTTCCTGCGAGCCGGCCGTGCCGATCACCCGCGCGCCGATGGCCTTGCAGAGCTGCACGAGCAGCAGCCCCACGCCGCCCGCCGCCGCGTGCACGATCGCCGTCTCGCCGCGGCGCAGCGGCCAGGTGCTGTGCGTGAGGTAATGCGCCGTCATCCCCTGCAGCATCACCGCGGCGGCGAGCTTCAGGTCGATGCCCTCGGGCACGAGCACGAGCCGCTCCGCCGGCACGGCCGCGTACTCGGCATAGCTCCCCTGCACGCTCGAATAGGCGACGCGGTCGCCGATCTTCACGTTGCGCACGTCGCTGCCGACCGCCGTGACCGTCCCCGCCGCCTCCTGCCCGAGCGTGATCGGGAGCTGCGCGGCGTAGCGGCCTTCGCGGAAGTAGACGTCGATGAAATTCACCCCGCTGGCGGCGACCTTCACCACCGCCTCGTTCGGCTTCGGCTCGGGGACGGCGACGTCCGCGAGCGTCAGGACCTCGGGGCCGCCGGTCTTCTCGATGCGAATCGCTTTCATGGGTGCACAGCGTACACTCCGCGGCATGCGGCGCGGCATTGCAATCCTCATCGTGGCGGCCGTCGTCATCGTTGCCGTCGTCATCGCGCGCAGCGGAATCCCGCCGGTAACGCAGACGCCGCCGGGGTCGTTCAGCTTCGGCGTCTTCGGCGACGCGCCGTACTTCCCCGACGAGGAGCTGCGCTATCCGATCCTCCTCAAACACATCGACGCGCACGACCTCCGCTTCGTCGTCCACGTCGGCGACATCTTCTGGCATCCCTGCGCCGACGAGCACTACGCAGAGGCGTTGCGGCACTTCAACCGGCTGCACGAGCCGGTCATCTACACGCCGGGCGACAACGAGTGGACCGACTGTTGGGAAAAGGGCTCGGGCGGCTACGCGCCGCTGGAGCGGTTGGCGCGCATCCGCCGGATCTTCTTCGCCGATCCGAACCGCAGCCTCGGCGGGCATCCGATCCCGCTGGCGAGCCAGGGCGGCGAGTTCGTCGAGAACGCGCGCTGGTCGTCCGACGGCATCGTCTTCGCCACCGTCAACCTTCCCGGCAGCCGCAACGCCACGGCGCCGTTCCCGAAGCGCACCGCCGCGGACGACGCCGCCGTGCGCCGGCGCACCGAGGCCGCGGCGGCGTGGACG
>JBKOUP010000473.1:0-6444 GCA_046723495.1 Acidobacteriota bacterium | reverse complement strand
ACGAAGGGCCGCAGCGCCCACGCCACTTCGCCGCCGACGAACGCGTACGTGGCCAGCCAGAGCGCGTGGATCCGGGCCGCGCGGCGCTCGGTTCCGCAGACCTCGCCGAGGATGCGGCGGAGGAACGACGTGCCGCTGATGCCGGCGCCGGCGATCAGGAGCGTGTGGGTGAGGTAGAGCAGATTGTGCAGCGTGCGCTGCGACGGCGACGGCGGCGGCAGCGCTGCGGCGAAGAAATACGTCACCGGCGCGAGCGAGGCAGCGATGATCGTGGCGATGGCCAGCGGCATCAGCGACAGCGCGAACGTCTGGCGCAGGCGCAACGGCAGTCCCAGCATCGCGGCAATGGTCCAGTTGAAGAGCGCCGTGATCGCCGCGGTGGTCAGCATCAGCAGCGGCACCTTCACCGCCGCGTACAGCGACAGCCGTGCGCTGTGCCACGAGCCGAGCGACGCGCCGTAAGCCGCGCCGCAGACCACGATCGTGGCCAGGAGTGCGAGCGTATGGCCGGCGACGCCGACGTCGAGGCGGAGATCGTCGAGAAGCCGGCGGCGCTGCCCGAGCTGCAGCATCGCCATGATTACGGATCAGGCGCTCCTTACGTTCGCAGCGGCTCCGCCTGCGCCCGCAGCGCCTTCTTGTCGAACTTCCCCACCGACGTCTTCGGCACCTCGTCGATGAAGCGGATCTCGTCGGGGATCCACCACTTCATGAAATGCGCGGACAGATGCGCCAGGATCTCCTCGGCCGACAGCTCGCCGCGAAACTCCGGGCGCGGCACGACAAAGCCGACCGGGCGCTCCTGCCAGACCGGATGGGCGAGGCCGACCACCGCCGCTTCGAGCACCTTTGGATGGGCCATGATGGCGTTCTCCAGCTCCACCGACGACACCCACTCGCCGCCGGACTTGATCACGTCCTTCGCGCGGTCGACGATCGTCACGTAGCCGTCGGGCGAAACCGAGGCCACGTCGCCGGTGCGGAACCAGCCGTCGGAAGTCATGCGCGTGGCGTCGGCGCCGTTGTGGTAGCCGGCGCAGACCCACGGTCCCCGCACCTGGATCTCACCGAAGGCCACGCCGTCCCACGGCAGCTCCGCGCCGCTGTCGAGATCGCAGATGCGCAGCTCCACGCCCGGCACCGGCGGCCCCTGCGTCACGCGCACCGAGAGCGGATCGCCGTCGTGCCAGCTCCGCGGCTCGCACCACGTGGCGAGAGGGGAGGTCTCCGTCATTCCCCAGGCGTGGACGAGATGGATCCCTTCGCGGTCGAGCGACTCGAAGAGCACGCGCGGCACCGCCGAGCCGCCCGACATCGCCTCGCGCAGGTGCAGCTTGCGGCCGTTCAGGCGGGCCAGGATCGAGACCCAGATCGTCGGCACGGCGCCGATCCACGTCGCCTTCTCGTCGATGGCGAGTTGGATCATGGCCTCGGCGTCGCCCATCCAGCGGTCGGGGAGGATGAACGACGCTCCGGCCATCGCCGCGGCGTACGGCAGTCCCCAGGCGTTCGCGTGGAACATCGGCACGATCGGCAGCAGCACGTCCGACTCGTCGACGGCGAGCGTCGAGGCCAGTTGCATCGACAGGGAGTGCAGGAACGTCGAGCGATGGCTGTAGACGACGCCCTTCGGATGCCCGGTCGTGCCCGACGTGTAGCACATGGCCATCGGCGCGCGCTCGTCGAGCTCCGGCCAGACGAAGTCGTCGGATTCCGCGGCCAGGCGACGCTCGTAATCGTCGTCGCTCATGACGATGACGTGGCGCAGCGTGCGTACGTCGTTGCGGAACTTCTCGAGCAGCGGCAGCAGCGACTCGTCGACGACGATCACCGAGTCGCCGGCGTCGTTGGCGATGAACGCGAGCTGCTCCGGCGAGAGGCGCAGATTCAGCGTGTGCAGCACCGCGCCCATGCACGGCACGGCGTAGTAGAGCTCCACGTGGCGATAGTTGTTCCAGGCCAGCGTGGCCACGCGGTCGCCGCGCTGCACGCCGAGGCGGGTGAGGGCGGCGGCGAGGCGCCGGGCGCGCGCGGCGAGGTCGGCGTACGTGTAGCGATGCAGCCCATGCTCGCGCTTCGTCACGATCGTTTTGCGCGCGAAGAGCTTTTCCATCCGCCAGAGGATGTGGCGCAGCGTGAGCGGGAAATCCTGCATCACAGCTTCCATGGCTGCCTCCGATGAGGGGGCAGGGCGCAGGGCGCGGGGCGCAGGTGGTTGCCTGCCGCGGCACGTGCATCCGCCGGAACACCATCTGCGCCCCGCCCCCTGTGCCCTGTCCCCTTGTTGCGTTTCGACGATTATGCTATGGTCCCGCGCCAACATGCACGCCGTCACCTCCATCCTCATGGGCCGAATGGTGATGCGCAGCCCGAGCGCTGACGCTTAGACGTCGTTTGCCGCTCGGGTCCCTCCGTCTGCTGTTCTCCATCCGCTGAGAGTGTCAGTGCCACAGGAGGGCACACGCATGTACCGCTTCGATACCCTCGCCATTCACGCCGGCCATCGCGACGATGAGACCGGCGCCGTCTGCACCCCGATCTACCAGACCTCCACCTTCCGCCAGGCCGAGCCCGGCGTTCACCGCGCCGGCTACGGCTACTCGCGCACCGAGCACCCCACGCGCCGCGCGCTCGAAGACAACCTCGCGGCACTGGAGGGCGCGCGATACGGGCTCGCGTTTGCCACCGGCATGGCCGCCATCCACAACGTCCTCTCGATCCTCCGCGCCGGCGACCACGTCGTCTCCACGCAGGACCTCTACGGCGGCGCGTGGCGCATCTTCACCAAGCTCTTCCAGAAATTCGGCGTCGACTTCACCTTCGTCGATGCCTGCGACCTCGCCGCCATCGAGCGCGCCATCCGGCCGGAGACGAAGATCCTCTGGCTGGAGACGCCGTCGAATCCGCTCGTGCGCGTCACCGACATCGCCGCCTGCGCGGCCATCGCCAAGCGCCACCGCGTCCTCACCGTCGTCGACAACACCTTCGCCACGCCGGTGCTGCAGCAGCCCATCGCCCTCGGCGCCGACATCGTCGTGCACTCGACGACGAAGTACATCAACGGCCACAGCGACGCCCTCGGCGGCGCCGTCATCACCGACGACGAAGCCCTCTGGACCGAGTTGAAGTTCTTCCAGAACGCCGTCGGCAGCGTGCCCGGCCCGCAGGACTGTTTTCTGATCTTGCGCGGCATCAAGACCCTCGGCCTGCGCGTCGACAAGCACTGCGCGAACGCCGAGCAGATCGCCGCCGTCCTGCGCGAGCATCCGCGCGTCGAGCGCGTGCACTATCCCGACCGCGATACGGTTGCCCGCCGGCAGATGACGCGCTTCGGCGCCATCGTCTCGTTCGACATCGACGGCGGCCTCGACGCCGCGCGCGCCTTCTCGAAAGAGGTGAAGCTCTGGACGCTCGCCGAGTCCCTCGGCAGCGTGCGCTCGCTCTTCTGCCATCCGCCGACGATGACCCATGCGTCGATGGAGCCGGAGGTGCGCCGCCGCGTCGGCATCGGCGACGGCCTGATCCGACTTTCGGTCGGACTCGAGGACGTGCGCGACCTCATCGAAGCGCTCGACGCCGCGCTCGAGTACGCGTGCGAGGCGGTGGCCTGATGCGCGCCCGCATCGGACTTCTCGGCTGCGGCACGGTCGGCCGCGGCTTCGTCGAGCTCGTCGGACGCGAGCGCGAGCGCATCCGCGCGCGCAGCGGCGTCGAGCTCGAGATCGCCAAGATCCTCATCCGCGACCCCGCCAAACCGCGGCGCGGCGTCGACCGCGCGTTGCTGACGACCTCGGCCATCGACGTCATCGACGCCGAGTGCGACATCGTCGTCGAGCTCGTCGGCGGCGTCCATTGCGCCGGCGCGTACCTCCGGCGTGCCATCGACAAGGGACGCGACGTCGTCACCGCGAACAAGGCTCTGCTGGCGGCCGAGGGGCGCGAGCTCTTCGCCGCCGTCCGCCGCCGCGGCCTGCGCATCGGATTCGAGGCCAGCGTCTGTGGCGGCGTCCCGGTGGTGCGGGCGCTGCAACGCGGGCTGGCCGGCGATTCCATCGAATCGATCGAAGCGATCCTGAACGGGACGTGCAACTTCATCTTGAGCCGGATGGAGGATGACGGCCTCGACCTCGGCGACGCGCTGGCCGAGGCGCAGGCGAAGGGATTCGCCGAGGCCGATCCGTCGCTCGACATCGACGGCGACGACGCGGCCCAGAAGTTGCGGATCCTGGCCGGCGTGGCTTTCGACGCGCCGGTGCGCTCGCTGCGCGTGCACGGAATCCGCGACGTCACGCGCGCCGAGGTCGAGGGGGCGCGGTCGCGGCGCTGCGTCGTGCGGCATGTGGCGAGCGCCCGGCGGGTGGGCGGCGGGGTGGAGCTGCGCGTCGAGCGGCGCGAGCTGCCGGAGATGCACCCGCTGGCGGCGGCGAAGGGGGAAAACAACGCCGTGCTGATTCGGGGACGGGCGGTGGGCGAGATGTTGTTCGCCGGGAAAGGAGCGGGGTCGCTGCCGACGGCGGCGGCGGTATTATCCGACGTGGTGGAGATTGCCATGGAGGGGACAGGGTACAGGGCACGGGGGACAGATGTGGTTCTGGCGACGGCAGCTGCCTCGGCAAGGCAAATACCTGCTTTAAATTTAACATAATCTATCTTATCGGACACTGTGTAAAAGCATGAAGACCCTCTCCCGCTACATCTTCAAGGAAATGATCGGGCCGACCGTCCTCGGCTTCTGCTTCTACACCTTCATCATCCTGATGCGGAACCTCTTCGACTTCGCCGGGATGATCATCAAGCGCTCCCTGCCGACCGCCACCGTCGGCAAGCTCCTGCTCCTCTCGCTCCCGCACATCGTCGTCCTGACCGTGCCGATGTCGCTGCTCTTCGGCATCCTCATCGCCGTCGGCCGCCTCTCCGCCGACTCCGAGATCATCGCCATGCGCGCCCTCGGCATCTCCACGCGCACGATCTACCGCCCGGTCTTCCTCTTCAGCTTCCTGATGTTCATCCTCAACTTCTACCTGATGAACGTCGTCCTGCCGCGCGGCAACACGCAATTCGCCCAGCTGCGCGCCGAGGTCTTCACGTCGTCGATCGAGAAAGAGATCAAGCCTCGCGTCTTCTACGGCGAGTACGAGAACCTCATCATCTACGTGAACGACATCGATCCGGCCACGAGTCTGTGGAAGGGCGTCTTCGTCGCCGACAGCCGTCCGGACGAGTCCCACCCGGCGCCGATGACCGTGCAGCAGCAGGTCGCCGAGGCTTCGGCCGCGGAGAACGCGCTGCCGTTCTCGGCCGCGCGCTCCTCGACGAAGATCATCGTCGCCGAAAGCGGCACGCTCTCCATCGTCGGGCCGACGAAGCAGATCTGGATGAACCTCAACAACGCCGAGACGCACGTCTGGGATCCGCGCAAGCCCGACCGCTACGACCGCACGATCAACGTCACCCAGCGAATGAGGCTCCCCGACAAGTTCTCCGGCGAGACCGGCGGCGTCTACGTCCGCTCGCTGCGCGAGCTCAACTTGCGCGAGCTGATCGAACAGGCCAACGTCGCCGCGCACATGAAGGGTCCGGTGTTCCAGGACGTCTACCGGATGGCCAAGGTCGAGATCCACAAGAAGTTCGCCATTCCGTTTGCCTGCCTCGTCTTCGGCATCCTCGGCCTGCCGCTCGGGATCACGAACCGCCGCGGCGGCAAAAGCTCAGGTTTCTCTTTAAGTATCGCGATCATCCTTTTCTATTACATCCTCATCAACAACGGCGAGGCGATGGCGCAAGGGGGCAAAGTCTCCCCTGCCGTCGGCATGTGGACGCCGAACGTCATGCTCCTCGTGCTCGGCATTTACCTGCTGGCGCGGGCGAACCGCGAGGCGGGATTCAAGTCGGAGCGCCTCTCGATCTGGCGCCGCCTCGCCGATGCCATCCGCCACCGGCGCACGGCCGCGCCGATGATGTCGGCGACGCAGATCGCCCTCGACGAGGAGCCGGCGATCCTGAACCGTCTCGACATTACGTTCCCGAACATCCTCGACCGCTACATCCTCCGTGAGTTCGCCAAGATCCTGGTCCTGGTACTGGTCTCGACGATCGCGCTTTTCGTCATCGTCGACTACACCGACCTCGCCCACGACATCCGCGCGAACGCGATCGCGTTCCACACGGTGCTCGCCTATTACCGCTTCGCCATTTTTCCGATCCTGCACTGGACGCTGCCGATCTCGGTGCTGGTGGCGACGCTGGTGACGTTTGGGATGCTCTCCAAGAACAACGAGGTGACGGCGCTGAAGTCAGGCGGCGTCTCGCTCTACCGCGTGGCGCTGCCGGTCGTCTTCATCGCCTCGATCATCGCCGTCCTCGCCTACCTGATGCTCGACTTCGTCCTCCCCTACGCGAACCAGCGCGTCGACCAGTTGCGCAACAAGATCCGCGGCAAGGGGC
>JBKOUP010000176.1:0-4189 GCA_046723495.1 Acidobacteriota bacterium | reverse complement strand
CGACGCGGGGTGGGGGGGGCGCGCAGCGCGGGGGGTGGGGCTCACGCTTCCCGTGTGGCGCCCCTCATCCGCGGCTTCGCCGCACCTTCTCCCCGCGCGCGGGGAGAAGGATCTATGAAGACTCCTTCCAGCCGAACCTTCCCACCAGCGGCACGAACTCGGCGCTCCCACAGTCCTCGATGGCCGTGCCGGTGCCGACCTGCGTCACGCGCGCCAGGCGCTGGTTTCCCTCGGGGCCGATGGGAATGATCATCTTCCCCTTGCGGGCGAGCTGCTTCACGAGCGGCTCCGGCACCGACGGCGCGGCGGCGGCGACGATGATGCGGTCGAACGGCGCCTGGTCCGACCAGCCGTACGTGCCGTCGAAGACTTTCACGGAGACGTTGTGGATCTTCATCTCCCGCACGAGCTCCGCGGCGCGCAAGGCCAGCTCGTTCACGCGCTCGATCGAAAAGACTTTCGCGCAAAGCTTCGACAGCACCACGGCCTGGTAGCCGGTGCCGGTGCCGATCTCCAGCACTTTCTCCTTGCCGCTCAGCTCCAGCAACTCGAGCATGCGCGCCACGATGAACGGCTGCGAGATCGTCTGCTTCGCGCCGATCGGCAGCGCGCCCGTGCCGTAGGCTTTCGCGGCGACGACGGCGGGGACGAAGAGGTGGCGCGGCACCTCGCGCATCGCGTCGAGCACGCGCTCGTCGCGCACGCCGCGCTTGCGGACCTCGTCGACCATGCGCGCGCGCAGATGGGTGAAGTCAGGCAAGGAGCTCCTCGAGCGGGCGCAGCCGGGCGATGGACTGGTGATGCGTCAGGTCGAGGTGCAGCGGAGTGATGGAGACGCAGCCGTTCTGCACGGCCTCGAAGTCCGTCCCCTCCTCGTCATTCCACGACGGCGGGCCGCCGCCGATCCAGTAATACGCCCTTCCGCGCGGGTCGAGCCGCTCGATGACTCCCTCGGAGTAGATGCGCTTGCCGAGCTTCGTGACGCGCACGCCGCGAAACTCGCCGACGGGGAAGTTGACGTTGAGGATGATCTGCGGGTCGCGCTCGTGCTCGAGGACGTAGCCGACCAGGCGCGCCGCCAGCGCGGCGCAGCGGTCGAAGGAAAAGTGCTCGCCGACGAGCGCGGAGAAGGCGATCGACGGGATGTGCAGCAGCGCTCCCTCGAAGGCGGCGGAGATCGTGCCGGAGTAGGTGACGTCGTCGCCGAGGTTCGGGCCGAAGTTGATCCCGGAGACGACGATGTCGGGGCGGTCGTCTTTCATCAGCTTCAGCACGGCCAGGTTCACGCAGTCCGTCGGCGTGCCGTCGACGATCCACTCGTTCTCCTCGAGCTGCAGCAGGCGCAGCGGGCGGTTCAGCGTGAGCGCGTGCGAGGCCGCGCTCTGCTCGCGGTCGGGAGCGACGATGATGACTTCGCCGGCCGGTTTCAGAGCCGCGGCGAGCTTGCGCAGACCTTCGCTGTAGATGCCGTCGTCGTTGGTGAGGAGGATGCGCGGCATTATGGGACGTTCGCAGCGCCGCGGATGAAGCCGGCCACGTCCGACTTCAATTTCGCGTGCGCCTTCCGGTCGATGTACATCATGTGCCCGCCCTCGAAGAAATCCATCGACACGTTCTTGCGCAGCTCCGGATCGAGCTGCATGCGCGCGAACGTGTAGCGCGTGGCGGCGAAGGGCGTGGCCAGATCGTAGTAGCCGTTGGCGACGAAGACTCTCAGGAACGGGTTCTGGGCGATCGCGCCGCGCAGCGTCTCAGCCACGTCGATGTAGCGGTTCTGGCCGCGCTCGTAGGTCCAGGGGCGGACTTTGTCGGTGAGGATCTCGTAGGGCTCGTCGGTCTCGAACTTCAGCTCGCGGCGGATGTAGTCGTTGAACACCGCCGTGTACTCGCCGCTGATGGCGGCCATGGAGGGATCGAATTCCGGGCTCTCGCCGGCGGCGTCGCGATCGATGCCGAGGAAACGGCCGTCGAGGCGGCCGACGGTGCGGCGCTGGTCGCGCAGGAGCTCCTTGTCGAAGCGATCGATGCGGATGCGGAGGTTGGCGCGCTCGATGTACTGCTGCGACAGCCCGGTCAGGTTGGCCAGGTGCGCGGCGACGTTGCGCCGCTCGTCGTCGCCGAGGCGGTCGCCCTGCATCAGCGCCGCGCTGTAAGGGCCGAGGGCGTACTTCTCCGACATGGCCACGGCGTTCTCGATCGTGCCGTTCTGCAGGTCGGGCGAGAGCTTGTGGTGATACCAGCCGATGGCGGTGTACGTCGGCAGGAAGAGGATGTAGGCGAGGTCGTTGGCGGTGTCGAACGACGTCGTCTCGAAGTTGAGGATCGACGAGATCAGCACGATGCCGTTGAGGTAGAAGTCCTGCCGGTTCAGCCAGCCGGAGAGGCCGGCGGCGCGCGTCGTGCCGTAGGACTCGCCGGCCAGGAACTTCGGCGAGGACCAGCGGCCGTAGCGCGTGGTCCAGAGGCGAATGAACTCGCCGACGGACTCGACGTCGGCGTCGACGCCGTGGAACTTCTTCGCATCCTTGAACGGAATGGCCCGGCTGAAGCCGGTCGTGACCGGATCGATGAAGACGAGGTCGGTGACGTCGAGGATCGAGAACTCGTTGTCGACGGCGCGGTACGGCGGCCTGGCCGCATGCCCCTCGGCGTCGAGGTAGTCGACGCGCTTCGGCCCGAATGCGCCCATGTGCAGCCACACCGACGACGAGCCAGGGCCGCCGTTGAAGGTGAAGGTGACGGGGCGCCGGGCCGGGTTCTCGCCGTCTTTGGTGTAGGCGGTGAAGAAGATGCTCGCCTCCGGCGTGCCGTCCTCGCTCTTCATCACGATCGTGCCGGCGCGCGCGGTGTAGGCGATGGTCTGGCCGCCGATGACGACGGTGTGCTGCGTCGTGGAGATCTTGTCCGCCGGCGGCGGCGTCTTTTCGTCGGCGTGCTGCTTGACGGGACGCTCGGGATCCTGCGCCAGCAGCGGCACGGCGACCAAGAGACAAAGCAGGGCGACCGCGGGCGTTCTCATGGGCGGCCAGAACAGTACCATGGCGCTTCGAATGGCATAATGGCGGACATGCCAAAAAATATCGCGGTCTTCATTGACGGCACCGACGACACGTTTACGTCGGGCGCCAAGAACAACTCCAACGTCGGCATCCTCTACGAGGCCTGCATCAACGACGCGCGGCAGTTCAAGTTCTACTCCGACGGCCCGGGCATCGGCGGCCACGTCGTCGCCTCCACCGTCGGCACGGGCGTCAACGTGCGCGTGCAGCGCGGCTACAACTTTTGCGTGGACAATTACGACGAGGGCGATCAGATCTTCCTCTTCGGCTTCAGCCGCGGCGCGTTCGCGGCGCGCAGCGTGGCCGGGATGCTCCGCGCCGTCGGGCTGCTGCGCAGAGACGCGACGGCGACGAAGGACGACGCCTGGACCGCGTACACGAAGGCGAAGGACGACCCGGCGTCGGCCGCCGCGTTCAAGACCGCGAACTCGCGCGACGTCAAGATCCACTTCGTCGGCGTGTGGGACACCGTCGGCTCCGTGGCCGTCCCCATCGCCCTGACGCTCGATTCCATCCCGCTCGATCCGTTCCACGACGTCGACCTCGGGCCGGACATCGAGAACGCCTTCCACGCCGTCTCCATCGACGAGGAGCGCTGGGATTTCCAGCCGACGTACTTCAACGCCTACCTCGCCCAGCCGGGGCAGACGGTGGAGGAGGTCTTCTTCCCCGGCGTGCACAGCGACATCGGCGGCGGCTACGACGACGACGCGAGCCTCAGCAAGATCACGCTGGCCTGGCTGGCCGGGCGCGCGCAGGAGCACGGCCTGCTGATTGCCGACACGTCGGTGCTCGCCGCGCCGGCCGACGCCTGCTACGGCCTGCTGCACGACTCGTTCAGCGCCATCTACGACCTCCGCAGCCGCTTCTTCCGCGTCATCGACTTCAACGCCAAGGTCAGCACGGCCGCGAAGCAGCGCCTCGACGCTGCCGCGGGCGTGTGCAAGCCGGGCCTGTACACGCCGCGAAATATCGATAAGAACAACAGCGGGTACGACTGGATCGCGTGAGGGAAAAACAAAAACGGGGGACAAGGCGTGCTGCCCTGTCCCCCGTGACCTGTGCCCTGTGACCTAGAGTAAGTACATTCCGCCCATGCCGCCCGGCCCGCCCGGGCCCCCGGCCGCCGG
>JBKOUP010000338.1:0-4015 GCA_046723495.1 Acidobacteriota bacterium | reverse complement strand
GGCGCGTTCAAGGATTGGGGCTATCAGATCGCCAAGGACGAATTCGGCGACGTGACGATCCCGGAGTCGGAATGCACCGGCCCGACGGCGCCCGCGGGGAAGATCGTGATCAAGGACCGCATCGCCGACTCGATGTTCCAGCAGGTGCTGCTGCGGCCGTCGGAGTACTCGGTGATCGCCACGACGAACCGGAACGGCGACTACATCTCCGACGCGCTGGCCGCGCAGGTCGGCGGCCTCGGCATGGCCCCCGGCTCGAACGAGTCCGACGAGTTCGCCATCTTCGAGGCGACGCACGGCACCGCGCCGAAGTACGCGAACAAGGACATGATCAACCCCGGCTCGCTGATCCTCTCCGCGGTGATGATGCTGCGCCATCTGAAGTGGTGGGACGCCGCCGAGGCCATCGAGCACGGCGTCGCCCGGACGATCCGCCAGAAGAAGGTCACGTACGACCTGGAGCGGCAGATGGAGGGGGCGACGAAGCTGCGCACGAGCGAGTTCGCGCGGGCGATCGTGGCGAACGTCTAGCCGACGCCGATCACGATCCCGACGAGCTCGCACTTCTGGCCTCGGATCTGGATGTCGCCGTAGCGCGGGTTTGCGCTCGACAGCACCGTCTGCTGTCCGCGCCGGTCGACGTGCTTCACGAGCAGCGTCTTGTTCACCCGCACGATCGAGATCCGCCCATCCGCGGCGTTGAGGTCCATCGCCGGTTGCGCCCAGATCACCGCGCCTTTCATGACGCCGGCTTCGATCATCGAGTCGGTGAGGACGCGGAACGGCCGAGCGCCTTTGATCACGTACGGGCCGGGAATCTTCTCACCCGTCAGCTCCACGACTTCGTCGATGCCGGGCGCGTCGCGAATCTCGTCGACGAGACTTACCGGCCGCCGCTCCTTCTGCGCGGCATCGTTCGCAAGCAGACGATCGAGGAAGTCCTTGAACTCCGCCGCCAGCGCGGTGTCTTTGAGCGAGAGGTGGATGCGCGGCTCTTCGAACAGATCGCCCCACGTCGTGTCGATGGCGTCGACGATGGTCTCGATCGTCTGCCAGTTCGGGCTGCGCGTCTCTCCCTTCATCACCTTGCTGATCGTCGTTTCGTGGATGCCGGTGCGGCGGGAGATCTCCTTTTGACTCAGCCCGGCCCGCTTCATCGCTCTGTGCAGGCGCTGGCCGATCTTCATGGCCCTAACCTTCGGGCACTTCGACGCTTATGGAGCGGCGCTAAGTTGGCGCGTTGGCTTAGCGAATGCAGACAAAATAAACGTTAACGGCAAGTATAGACGCTTTTAGTTGTCTTGTTCGCCTATCAGCGCGCCCGCGCCGGCGCCGGCGCCGGCTGCCACGCCAGGAACCACGGCTCGCGGCGGCCGAACTTCGTCGCCAGGGCCACGCCGATGCCGAACACCGAGGCGAAGGCCCAGATGATCGTGCCGATCACCGGGATCAGGCGGAGCGCGCCGAGGATCACCACGCCGGCGACGACCATGGCCAGGTCGCCGCGGAGCCAGCGGCGCTGGGCGAGCTGCTCGCGCGTGCGCGCGCCGGCGACGAGCGTGCCGACGGCGTGGAAGAGCGCAACCGTGCCGTAGATCTTCGTCAGCACCGCGAAGACGGCCAGGGCGAAGAGCAGCGGGATTCCGATCAGGTACGGGACGAGGTAGCTGAAGACGATCGCCGTCAGCACGAAGCTCGTGACCGCGACGAGGCCGAGGGCGAAGCAGTGCAGCGGGCTGGTACGGACCTCGATCGACGAGAGGCGGATCTCGCGGCCGCTCATCAGCGTCACGATGATGGCGATGATCATCCACACCAGGAGCAGCGAGACGATCACCGCCGTGCGCGTGATCATGGCCATCGCTCCCTCGATCGTGGCCGGCGTGTAGAGGCGCCCGCCGATGCGGCCGTCGCCGTTTTTCACCGTGCCGCCGGCGAGGATGACGTCGCCGAGCACGCGGCCGTTATCCTCGAACGTCACGCCGTCGCCGAAGACGAGGAGGTCGCCGTCGATGACGTCGCGGACGGTGGCGGTGCCGCGGTAGACCTGCACGTCACCGTTGACGGGATGATCGACGACGGCGTCGCGGCCGAAGACGACGACGTTGCCGCCGCCGGTGCGGTGCGACGTCGCCGCGGGCGCGGCCAGGAGCGCGGTCACGATCGTCGCGGCCACGATCGTGAGCATGGCCAGCACGCGGCGGCTAGGCATCGATCCCCCTCGGCGCGCGCCGCAGCAGCAGCACGAGGATGGTGTTGACGACGACGAAGAGCACGCCGATCGTGACCTGCCACGTGAGCGGCGCGTTGCGCACGGCCGTCGACGTGAGGCGGAAGATCTCGCGCATCATCTCCAGGCGGGACATCTCCGAGGAGACGACGCCGAGCGGCGACACGCCGGCGTACGCGAAAAACAAAATCGAGAGCGTCAGCACGACGATCGCCGACGCGGCCACGAGCGCCCACGGGCGATGCCTGGCCCCCTCCCACGGCGCGAGCGGCATGTCGCCCACGTCGAGCGGCTGCGCATCGACCTCGAGGCCGAGGGTCTCGAAGACCGCGCGGCACGCCGCGCACTCGGTCAAGTGCGCCGCGTTCCCCTCGGGGTCGTGCAGGTAACGCTCGCAGGCCTCGTTCATAGCGGTTCCACGAATTCGCCGAGCACGTCCTTCAGCAGGTTCCGGGCCCGGAAGAGCTTGTTCTTCACCGTGCCGAGCGGCAACTTCTTCATCGTAGCAATCTCTTCATACGACAGCTCGGCGAAATGGCGTAATTGGATCAGCTCGCGGTAGTCGGGCGGGAGGTTCGTCACCGCCACGTCGATGGCCGCGCCGAGCTGCTTGTTCTTCATGGCCCGGTACGGCGATACGCCGCCGTCGGCGAACTCCCGCTCCTTCCCCTCGTCCTCACCGCCGGTACGCACGATCGGCACCTCGGCCACGGACTTCTTGCGCAGCGCGTCGATCGAGGCGTTCTGGGCAATGCGGAACAGCCAGGTCGAGAATTGGTACTTCGGGTCGTACCGATCGAGGGCCAGATACACTTTGACGAAGATCTCCTGGGCCAGGTCGTGAGCATCTTCGTAGCGGTGGGTGATCCGGTACACGTAGTTGACGAGGCGCTTCTCGTAGCGTCTCACCAGCTCCGTGAAACGGTCCCGATCGCCCTCGAGGATCCGCGCCACGAGCGCGCGGTCGTCGAGCTGCTCACGTTCAGCCATCGTCGTTTACGAGTCCCGGGAGAAGAAGGTTTTTTCGACTGGGCGATGATAGCGTGCCCGCTGTGATCGAGATCGAGCACCTGACGAAGAAATACGGCGACTTCACCGCCGTCGACGACATTTCCCTCGACGTCCCTCGCGGCGAGATCTTCGGCTTCCTCGGACCGAACGGCGCCGGGAAGACGACGACGATCCGCATCCTGGCCGGCCTTTCGCTGCCGACCGCGGGCCTGGTGCGCATCGGCGGCCACGACATCGGCGTGGAGGCGAAGGCGATCACCGGCTACGTCCCCGACCGGCCCTACCTCTACGAGAAGCTGACCGGGCGGGAGCTGCTGCATTTCGTCGCCGACCTCTACCGCAAGAAGTGGCCGGCGTGCGAGGCGCGCGGCCTGGAGCTCCTGCGCTACTTCGATCTCGGCGACTGGGTCAACGCGCGCATCGAGAATCTCTCGCACGGCATGAAGCAGAAGCTGGTGATCGTCTCGGCGCTCGTGCACGATCCGGAGGTGCTGATCATCGACGAGCCGATGGTCGGCCTCGACGCGCTGGCGCAGAAGCAGGTGAAACTGCTGATGCGCCGGTTGGCGGACGAGACGAAGACGGTGTTCCTGACGACGCATACGATGTCGGTGGCCGAGGCGGTGTGCGACCGGATCGCGATCATCAATCGCGGACGGATCATCGCCACCGGCACGACCGCGGAATTGAAGAGCGACCGGGCGTTGGAAGATGTGTTTCTGGAGTTGACGTATCCCTTGTCATGCTGAGCGAAGCGAAGCATCTCGTGCTACG
>JBKOUP010000116.1:0-4684 GCA_046723495.1 Acidobacteriota bacterium | reverse complement strand
AGGTTGTACCAGGTCTGGCCGATCATGATCGCGGCCAGGAGGATGGGCACGAGGATCACCCACGTCATGACGAGGTTCCGGCTGATGACGGCGACGGCGCGCCAGGTGTCGGCGCTGAGCAGTCCTTTGCGCGGGGTCATGACGTTGGAGAAGAGCCGCAGGTGGTGGATCGGATCCTCGGCGGCGTTGATGGCGCTGTCCTTGATCTGCGGGCGCTCGACGTCGGCGCGTGCGTCCTTGTCCTCGAGCGCGGCGCGGCGGTCGTCGCGCTCGGACTCGATGTCCTCCTCCGGCGGGAAGATCTCTCCCGGTTTGCGGGCTTCGCGCGAGAGCCAGGCGCTCCACCAGCCGCCGACGTAGCCGCCGCCGGAGACCGTGGAAAGGTAGTCGAAGATTCTCAGCTTTTCCCCGAGCCCCTGCAGCATTCCGAGGTTGAACGTGGCGCTGCGGACGCCGCCGCCCGAGAGGGCCAGGCCGATGAGGCGGCGCGGGCGGCCGGGCGTGTCGTCCTGCTCTGCTGCCTTTCGGCGATTATGGATCTCCGCGTATTCGGCAGCGATGACTTCCGGAAAGCGGATACGGGCGGAGAAATCGAGCTCGTCGCAGTGCTCGTCGGCCATTCGAGTCTCCTTTTGTTTACTTAGGAGTGTCGCCACAGGGCGATTTCCCGACCATCATCGCGATACGATTCGGTGTCAGGAGGTGTTCGCGTGCGAAAACGATTGGTGCTCATGGCCGCGTTGCTGCTCGTCGCGGCGGTGTCGTTCGCCGAGGAGCCGAAGAAAGCGCCGGAGCCGCTGAAGATCAAAGTCGGCGACATGGCTCCCGACTTCACGCTCCTGCAGTACGACGGCTCGAAGGTCACGCCGGTGTCGCTGCACGATTTCAAGGGAAAGAAGCAGGTCGCGCTGGCCTTCTACGTCTTCGCCTTCACCGGAGGGTGAACGAAGGAGATGCGGGCCTTCCAGCAGAATCTCGCCAAGCTGGAGGCCGCCGACACCCAGGTCCTGGGTGTGAGCGTTGACAGCCCCTTCGCCAACCACGCCTTCGCGCAGGCGAACAACATCACCTTCCCGCTCCTCGGCGACATGGACGCCACCGCCATCAAGGCCTACGGCCTGGCCAAGGAGTACAAGATCGGCGGCGCGCCGATCGTCTCCGCGCGGCGGGCCACGTTCCTCATCAACAAGGAGGGGAAGGTCATCGAGGAGCAGGTCGACACCGAGGCCGTCGATCCGGCCAAGATCGTCGACGCCTGTTCCTTGAAGCGGTAGGGGCGCACGGCGTGCGCCCACTCCTTGTCGCGCAGTCGGTTTGCCATTAGCATGGCGCCGCTTTCATGACGCACTCGTTCCTTCCGATCCTGATCATGCTCGCCATCGCCCTGGTGATCGGCGTGATCATGCTCTCGCTGAACTGGGTCGTGGGGCGGCACCAGCGCAATCCCTCGAAGCTGTCGCCGTACGAGGGAGGCGTGCCGCTCCTCGACGTGAACCGGAAGCGGATCAACGTCCGCTTCTACCAGATCGCCATGCTCTTCATCCTGTTCGACATCGAGGCGGCCTTCCTCTACCCGTGGGCGGTGATCTACCGCGACGCCGCGCGCGGGCCGAGCGGGATGTTCCTCTTCGGCGAGATGCTGGTGTTCATCGTGCTGCTCGCGGTCGGCTACGTGTACGTCTGGAAGAAAAAAACCTTCGACTGGTAACGCATGGCCGACCTGCATCCCGACAACCCCTACGCTCCCGAGCGATTCGCCAAGCCCGGCCAGCGCGTCGAGTTCCCGCCCGAGGCGAAGGCGCGCTTCGACCACATCCTCACGCGCTATCCGACGAAGGAGGCCGCCCTGCTGCCGACGCTGCACCTGGCGCAGGAGGTGTGGGGATGGATCTCGCCCGAGACCGTGCACTACGTCGGCGAGCTGCTCGACCTCTCGCCCGCGACCGTCTTCGGCGTCGTGTCGTTCTACAACATGTACAACCAGAAGCCGGTCGGGAAGTACCACCTGCAGGTCTGTACGAACCTCTCCTGCATGGTGAACCGCGCCTACGACATCTACGACCACCTCTGCGAACGGCTGCACGTCGCCCCCGGCGAGACGACGAAGGACGGGCGCTACACCGTGGTCGAGGTCGAATGCCTTGGGTCGTGCGGGACGGCGCCGGTGGTGCAGGTGAATAACGAGTATCACGAGAACATGAGCGTGGAAAAGATGGATGGGCTGCTGACGCAATTGAAATGAGGTCACGGGGAACAGCGGACAGGTGACAGGTGGCCTCACGACCTGTCGCCTGTTCCCTGTTCCCTATTCCCTGTCACCTGAAAAATATGGACCCAATCAAAGTCCTCCTCGCCAACATCGACAAGCCGAACTCGACTTCGATCGAGACGTACGGCGATTACGAGCACGCCCGCAAGGCGCTGACCACCATGCAGCCCTCCGAGATCACGCAGCTCGTCAAGGATTCGGAACTGCGCGGCCGCGGCGGCGCCGGATTTCCGACCGGGATGAAATGGAGCTTCGTGCCGAAGAACGCGCCGAAGCCGACGTACCTGCTCTGCAATGCCGACGAGTCGGAGCCGGGGACGTTCAAGGACCGCGTGCTCATCGAGAAAGATCCGCACCTCTTGATCGAGGGGATGATCATCGCCGGCTTCGCCATCGGATCGAATCCGATGTCGTACATCTACATCCGCGGCGAGTTCTATTACGGCGCAACCGTTCTCGAAAAAGCGCTGGCCGAGGCGCGCGAGAAAGGGTTCCTCGGCAAGAACATCTTCGGCAGCGGCTTCGACTTTGACATCACCGTGGCCCGCGGCGCCGGCGCCTACATCTGCGGCGAGGAGACGGGGCTGATCGAGTCGATCGAAGGGCACCGCGGACAGCCGCGCGTGAAGCCGCCATTCCCCGCCGTCGTCGGCGCGTTCGGCGGCCCGACCGTCGTGCAGAACGTGGAGACGCTGGCCTGCGTCCCGCTGATCGTGAAAAACGGCGCGGAGTGGTTCAAGAGCTTTGGCAGCCCGAAGAACACCGGCCCGAAGCTCTACTGCGTCTCCGGCAACGTGAAGAAGCCGGGGGTGTACGAGTTCCCGATGGGAATCACGATCCGCGAGCTGATCTACGACCACTGCGGAGGGATCACGAACGACCGCAAGCTGAAGGCAGTGATCCCCGGCGGGGCCTCGGCGCCGATGCTGACGGCCGACGAGATCGACATCCCGCTGAACTTCGACGCTCTGATGAAAGCAGGCTCGATGCTCGGCTCGGCCGGGATCATCGTGCTCGACGAGTCGGTCTGCATCGTCGACGCGGTGTGGCGCCTGGCGAAGTTCTTCGCCCACGAGTCATGCGGGCAGTGCACGCCCTGCCGCGAGGGAACGAATTGGCTGGAGTCGGTGCTCGACCGCCTCGAGCGCGGCGAGGGACGGATGCAGGATGCCGACCTGCTGCTCGACATGTCCGACAACATCGGCGGCAAATCGCTCTGCGCCTTAGGCGACGCGGCCATCGGGCCGGTGATCTCGTCGGTGAAGAAGTTCCGCGACGAGTACCTGCACCACGTCACGGAGAAGAGCTGCCTGCCCGGGACGACGCGCTACCGCCGGTTGGACATGGCGGTCGCCGCGCACTGAGGCATCGCGCCGGCGCGACCCGCGAGAACGTCCCGCCATGCGTTGAGCGAGGCGACTGTGCGTGAATGAATGGAGGAGCATCAGGGATGGGGCGCGACGGCCTGAATATGCCCGCGCGTCGCATTCACGTCGAGCGGTGAGCGCCGCGAGCGTAGTGATTGGTTCAGACAGACACTGAATCATCACTTGTCACTTGCAGCACGCAGTACGCGGACAACGTTGTTCGTGGCCCGCCACCGGATGCTGTATAGGCCTGAGTATGGGTCGCGCGCCATCGTCCACTCGGCCTTGCGCTGGAAGTACTCAGGTAGTGCGTCGCGGGCGACGCGAAGATCGCGGATGTATGCGGCCGCTTTAGCAGCGACATCGGGTGTGAACGACGGCCGGCGTGCTTCGTACGCCGTGATTGCTCGGTCAAAGTCGCTGCGGACCTCGGCAGGTGTCCCCTGCTGCAAGGAGCGGTCGACGAGATCGAGGAGCGCGTCGATGCGCGAAGGATCGCGCTCGTAACGTTCGAGCTCGAGGCGGCGAAATTCAGCGTAGTCGTGCGTCTTTGAGGCCTTGTCGCGGAGGTATTCGTCGCGAACCACGGGTTCGGTTCCAGTGCGGACTGAGAAGGCGAATGATGAGGCGAGGCCGGCGGCACGAGCGGTGAGGCGGTAATCGCCGACGGGTATCGTGCCGAAGTCCATTGTCGTTGCGAGACTCGTCATCGGCACGGTAGTGTCGCGATCGGTGCTGACCGGAGCGTGCGGGCCACGCTCGCGTTGTGCCGTACGAAGCGTACGCGGTGCGGCGAGCGCGACAGTCTCAGCGGTGTCGCGGCGAGTGAGCGACCACGTAACGGCGTCAAGCCAGCGTGAGCTTGATGCGAGCTTGCGCAGCTCGGCGTAGTGCTCCGTGGTAGAGCGCATCTGCGGTAGCTGGTAGACGTCGAGCTGCATGTCCGCGATCAGATGCTCATCGGCCCACAGCGTGCGGAGTAGCGCGGTTGATGCGGGACCGGCAGGATGCGTGACGATCAGATGATGCGGCACGTTGAGGGTGAGTG